>NZ_KV821843.1:99013-122511 GCF_001815755.1 Rothia sp. HMSC061C12 | reverse complement strand
CAGGTAGAACTGGCCGGTCGCCTCGTCCCATTCCCATACGGAGGGGCTGAAGCACGAAATCCAGTTGTTCGGCGGAATCGGCTTGCCGTCCTCGTCGAAGCCCTTGGGGTCGCGCCAGATGTAGTAGTCGCGGTAGGGGTTGTCCTTGGAGGAGCGTGCCTGCTTGAACCATTCGTGCTCGTCGGAGCTGTGGTTGACGACCAGATCCATCATGAGCTTGATGCCGTGCTTGTGCGCGGTTTCGAGTAGCTCATCGAAGTCTTCCATGGTGCCGAACTCGGCCATGATGGCGCGGTAGTCGGAGATGTCGTAGCCGTTGTCATCGTTCGGGGAAGCGTAGATGGGGGAGAGCCACAGCACCTGAATACCGAGCTTGGCGAGGTACGGAATCTTCTCGGTAATGCCGGGCAGATCGCCGATGCCGTCGCCGTTGGAATCGTTGAAGGAGCGGGGGTAAATCTGGTAAACAACGGGTTCCTGCCACCACTGGGTCTGGGTCGTCATTGTTCTTCCTTCCCTTGGTATGGATGAGTGTTGTGCGGGGCCGCCCTATAGGCGGCTAAAGTCTGATGCCCTTAGCGCTGGGTGGTGATGGGCGTAAGGAGGCTCTGCGGTGCCCAGCTGGAGGGGTCAATTTCCAGGAGTAGACCGCTGTGGTCGGAGATGGCTTTGGGGGAGTTGTCGCGGAAGACTACCGCGTGCGAGTTCACCGTAAGCAGTCGGTCAGCGAACACGAAGTCAATGCGCTTGGCGTCCGTGCTACCTTCCCAGCCGGCGATTTCGCGGTGGACGGTGTTTTCGCCGTCGGTGTGCTCCGCCAGTGAGCGGGTATCAACCATACCGCTGGAGGTGACCAGCGCGTAGCCTTCATCGCTCAGATGCGCGGCGGAGTTAAAGTCGCCGCCGAGCAGTACGGGTGCGGTGAGGGCACATTCTGCCAGGGCCTGTGAGAGGCGGGTGTATTCCTGCGCGAAGAGGGGCTCGCCGTCGAAGTCCCACCAGGACATGTGGGTGGTTGCGCACCAGAAGGTACCCGTCTCAGTTTCGATGAGCGCCGCCTGCGCTACACGGCGCTGCACCTGGTGGTAGCCGTACTCGGGAGACATATCGATGGGCTTGATGCCGCGAATCGGCAGGCGCGAGAGAATCGCTACGCATTCGTCGTAGCGGTCCCAACCGATGTGGGCTTCGGTGAGGGTCCACTCGTAGGTTGCGCCCATTTCGTTGAGTGCCTGCACGAGCAGCAGGGCGTAGTTGTCTTCGTGGACCGGCACGCCTGCGCCGCCACGGTAGTTGAGGGGCTCCTTCACCACGGGGGTGGAGGTGAGCTGGTTGACTTCCTGCAACGCAATGACATCCACCTGCTGTTCAATGATGAACTTTGCGAGGGTGCGGATTTTGGCAATTTGGTGGATTTCGCACCAGCTGTGCGTGTTGAGGGTGAGGAAGCGCATGTATTAAGTCCGGGGTATGTGTGAGGTTGAAGAATGATATGCACACCGCGCATTGAGGCGGCGAGTGTTTTTATGCACTCTGACCTATGGGTGCACTGTTTATGCTATCGATTCTGTGCGCTAGGTAATAGGGAAAAAGTCTCATCTGCAGCAAGTATTTTTAACCAGTGCCGGGAGATGTTTCAGGTTCTGAAAAACTCTTTCAAAACTTCTGCTTTTGGTATCTGCGGGTAGGTATGACCTGGCATTATTATTTTTGTCTAAAACACATTCGGCATTTAGCGCACGCAGGATATGTGGCACCCGTCTCATATACTTTCGTTTGGAGGTATAAAGATACGGCGTGACCATCGCAGGCTGGCAATGATCGCCAACCCCTGCGTCCGCTCACTCGACAACCCGAAAGGGCGTATAGCCTCATGATGGAAAAAGTACAGAGGTTCGGCTCTGCCATGCTGGCACCCGTTCTTCTCTTCGCATTCGCTGGCCTCGCGGTCGGTATTGCGATCATTGCACAGAACGGCGAACTGATTCCCCTCGCTGCTGATAAGGAAAGCGCGTGGAACCACTTCTGGTCTGTTTGGGAGTCCGGCGCATGGACCGTCTTCAACCAGATGGAACTGCTCTTCGTGATCGGTCTGCCCATTGCACTGGCAAAGACCGCTAACGCACGTGCAGTGATGGAAGCTGCAATGGTCTACCTGACCTTCAACTACTTCGTCGGCACCATGCTTAAGGTATGGGGCAAGGGCGGCACCGGTTTCTTCGACCTGGACTACACCACCGACATCTCTGAGAGTGCGGCAGGTACCGGTCTGAAGATGATCGCCGGTATCAAGACCATGGACACCGGTATCTTCGGTGCCATCATCATCTCCGCAATCGTGGTGTGGGTACACAACCGCTGGTTCGACAAGAAGCTGCCCGACTTCCTCGGTATCTTCCAGGGTTCCCAGTACGTCTACGGCGTCTGCTTCTTCCTGATGATGCCCGTGGCATTCCTGTTCTCCTGGCTGTGGCCCTACGCTCAGCACGGTATCTCCTCCCTGCAGGGCTTCTTCATCGCATCCGGCGCACTCGGCGTGTGGGTTTACACCTTCCTCGAGCGCTTCCTGATTCCGACCGGTCTGCACCACTTCATCTACTCCCCGTTCGTCTTCGGTAACGTTGTTACCCCGAACGGTATCGCTAAGGACTGGCCGAGCCACCTGAGCGAGTTCGCTAAGAGCGACAAGCCCCTGAAGGAACTGTTCCCCGGCGGCGGCTTCGCACTGCACGGTAACTCCAAGGTCTTCGCACCCATCGGTATCGCAGCGGCGTTCTACACCACTGCTCGTCCCGAGAAGCGCAAGGAAGTTCTCGCACTGATGATCCCCGTCTGCCTCACCGCGATTCTGATTGGTATCACCGAGCCCCTCGAGTTCACCTTCCTGTTCCTGGCACCCCCGCTGTTCCTGGTTCACGCAATCCTGGCAGCATCCATGGCAGCAATCATGTACCAGCTGGGTCTGGTTGGTTACATGGGTGGCGGTCTGCTCGACTTCCTGTTCCAGAACTGGATCCCGCTGTGGGCAAACCACTCCGGCACCTACCTCATGCAGATCGGTGTGGGCCTGTGCTTCACCGTCCTGTACTTCGTGATCTTCCGCTTCATGATTCTGAAGTTCGACTTCAAGACCCCCGGTCGTGAAGAAGACGGTGGCGAGACCAAGCTCTACAGCAAGGCAGAGTACAAGGCTGCCAAGGCTGCTGAGAAGGACGGCGGCGCAGCAGCTCCCGCAGCTGACGGCGACCTCTACGCACCCCGCGCAGCAGGCTTCCTCGAACTGCTTGGTGGCGCAGAGAACATCACCACCGTGAACAACTGCGCAACCCGCCTGCGTGTCTCCGTTGCTGATGAGTCCCTCGTCAGCACCTCGGATGCAGACTTCAAGAATGCAGGTGCTCTGGGCCTCGTCCGCAAGGGCAAGGCATTCCAGGTCATCGTCGGCATGGACGTTCCCCAGGTTCGCGAGCGTTTCGAGACCATGGTGAACGAAGCTAAGACCCTCTCTTAAGAGACTTCAGCTTTCAACCACCTGACGGCATAACGCCTCATAAGGTATAGACTTCGCCGGCGGTATCGGATAACACCGATGCCGCCGGCGAAGCTGTACCCGGACACGTACCAGGCGCATACCCAGCTCAAATCTGCTGGCATACACACTCAAAGTGAGAGATGACCGCCCTCACCCACCCTGGCCGATGACTCTAGAGCGTGTACTATTTATATATTGCTCACCATCGGATTCAGGAGCTTTGAGTGGATTTACAAGACGTCGTGAATGCGAACCAGCACCGATTCAGTGAAACTGAACGGGAAATTTTGGCATTCATGCTAGAAAATGAAGAGTTCGTTGCAGAGTCAACGATCAATTCTCTGGCACATAAAACTTATACTTCGACCAGCTCAATTATCCGCCTAACGAAGAAGCTGAACTTCTCCGGATTTGCTGAGTTGAAGTACTTCATTAAGTCCTCTCTGAACCGCAGCGAACCCTTCAACCCGCGGTTCATTGAGAGCGGCCGCGAAGACATTCAGCGCACCTACGACTACCTCGAGCACATGGAACTGAGCGGACTGCTCAAGCGCATCCATGAGGCTCGCACTGTGTACTGCTTCGGTACCGGCTACGCTCAGCGCAATGCCGTGCAGGAATTTGCCAAGTCCATGCAGGTTTGCGGTAAGTTCTGCCACGTCATTCCGGCACGTAATGAGTTCGAAAGCGCCATGAACAATATGACCCAGGACGATGTGGTCATCATTGTGTCTTTCTCCGGTCAGACCGAGAACATGCGCGAACACATTAAGATGCTGGCGCTGCGCCGCATCCCCATGATTGCGGTGACCGCCATTGGTGTGAACTACATGTCCTCGCACGCTGAGTACTCCCTGCACTACCAGACCACCCCCACCCACATCAGCACCCAGCGTAAGCCCTACTACTCCTTCGTTGCGCTGTCGGTGCTGCTGGACTACATCGTGCGCCGCTACATTGAACACGTTGAGAATGAGCGCCGCGAGTCTCTGCAGGACCAGGTGGATGATGCTCTCAACAGTGAGGGCGAAATCGACGCCTGACAAAGCATTACCGTGCCCACCTGCCCCTTCACTCACTCCTCCTGAATCCGACCGAATCCGCCTGAGATCATCTGAAAGAGACACCCTGTGACCGCAATTTTCGCGCTCATCGAAAACACCGAGAAGATGCGTAAGTACCTGTTCTGGTACCTCATGATCATCCCCGCGCTGCTACTGCTGTGGATTGCTCTGGGCGCAGCGAACTCCCAGATGGACTTCCAAGCAGCCCTGAAGATTCCCTTCTTCACCGTGGCTTTCCTGAACGCATGCCTCAGCCTGCTGCTGGGCGGCACCCTCAAATTTGCAAGTGCAGAGAACGAACGCACCGAACGAGCCTACGCCCTGTACCTGACCGTACTGCTGGTCATTATCGGTAACCTGCCCGGCGCAATCCTGAGCTTCTTCCTCTTCCGATCCCTGCGCTTCGGCAACCTGGAAGGCGAACTAGCACCCAAGTACCGTTGGGCACTTCTGCCCGCCCTGGTTTTCTATGTATTGGTGACCGTAGTGCTACTCGCCGCGAATATCGCAATGTGGTCGAAGTAAGCACAGAGGAACAGACAGCAAGCACGCGGGCACACTAAGCACGCAGGCGCACGCTGACACCCGCCCCGCTTGAAGTACAGCATGAGGCACCCGGGCAGAGGACCCCGGAAGAACCACCATCTTCGGTGTGTACGCGCAAACGTACACCGCACTGACCCACAAGGACACTCACGACGTGAACCAGATTCCCGAGCCTACCGACGCGCAACACGCACCCGGCACTCCGGCTGATACTGCTAAGCCCGCCGTAGCCGCCGCGACCTCAGCAGAGGAAACCCACGAAGTAGCCGACGAAATCAACATCGCCGAGCTGCCCGCACACCTGAACCCCGCCCACGAGGACTTCGATCCCTCGGCGGGGCTTGAGCGCTGGGCAGAACAGATGGACGTCTACACCGGCCCGGACGCGATGCTCGACTTCAACCAGGTCGACTACGTGCATATCGACCTGTCCGAAGCGAACCCCTCCGGTCTGGCTCAGCTACTCGCCGGACGCAAGACCCGCCTCTCCACGATCCTGCGCGACAAGTCGCAGCTCGAGGCGGGTATGCGCTCCGCCCGCACCCTGCGCACCAAGATTTACGAGCTCGCCACCGACCACGGCCTGGACTCAGGCTACTTCGTGGCGGGCACCGCCTCCTGGCTGTCACACGACACCCGCGAGGACGCCGCCGCCTACGAGAAGCGTTTCATCGCGCCGATTCTTATGGCACCGCTGAGCATCACTCCGCACCCGAAGGATGACGACTTCGAGCTGCGCCTCGCCGGTTCCGCACGCCTGAACCCGGCGATGGTCCGCCAGATCAAGCAGGAGTACGGCATCGACCTGGGCACCATGGACGTGGCGCAGCTGGCGAACTCCATGTCCCGTCTGGACCCCGAGCCGGTCATCGAGCGTATGCGCGCATCCGCCGGTCGTATTCCGGGCATGACCATTGAGTCGAAGTACTTCATCTCCACTTTTGCTGATCTGAAGGAAAGCCTGGGCGAGTTGCCGCACACCGCCATCACCCCGCTGGTTCGTGACCTGGCGGCACTGAAGGTTCCCGGCGTGAAGCCGCGCGAGCTCAACGCCCACAACCTGCAGCAGCCCCTGGACCAGCGCGACCCGGCAGAAGAAATGCTCCTGCTGGACGCTGACGCGAACGCCCAGGAGATTATCGACACCGCGGTCAGCGGTTTCTCCTTCACGATTACCGCGGCGCCCGGCACCGAGCCGCTGCGTACCGCCGTGAACATTGCTTCCGCCCTGATGGGTCGCGGTAAGTCCGTGCTCGTGGTGGGCGAGAAGCGCTCTACCCTGGCTGAATTCTCGGCGCTGCTCAAGCGCACCGGCATTGAGAGCCTGCGCTACGACCTGCTTGCCGAGCATGACGCTGAGGCTCAGCGCGCCGAGTTCATTCGCGCGATTGTGCGCAATGAGGGCGCGGAAGAGCCGAACTCTGAGGACCTGAACGAAGAGCTCGTGGCGACCCGTGCCGCGCTGCTCGACCACACTCGTGCCCTGCTGAACAAGGATGCGAACTGGCAGATTTCTGTCTACTCGGCGCTGCAGCGTTTGGCTGAGCTGACCGCCTCCGAGGACGGCCCGGCAACCCGTGTGCGTTTTGACCGCCCCATGCTTGATGCGCTCATGGAGCGTGAGCAGGTGCGCGCCGAGCTGGTGCGCCTGGGCGAGATTGACGGTTTTGCGGCGGCTTCGCGTACCTCCCCGTGGTACCGTGCCCGCCTGGTCAATGATGAGGAAGCCGCCGAGGCGTACGCCCTGGTCATTACCCTCAAGTCCTCCCTGCTGAACCTGCGCGAGGCGATGAACCGCACCAGCGCCATGCTGGGTCTGCGCCGCGGCCGCACCATCGCCGAGTGGGAGTCGCAGCTGGCGATTCTGATGCGCATCCGTGAGACACTCAAGCGTTTCCGCGCAGACGTCTACGACCGTCCAGTGACCGACCTGATTGCGGCGACTGCTTCGGGCGCGTGGCGTCGTGAGAACGGCATCGAGATGAGCAGCATGCAGCGTTCCCGCCTGCGCCGCGCGGCGAAGGAGTACATCCTGCCCGGCGTGAATATTGGTGACCTGCACGAGCAGCTGAAGGTGGTTCAGGCGGAGCGTGCCGAGTGGATTCGCCACATTGAGGCGCCCCGCACCCCGCAGATTCCTGAGAACCTGGATCAGCTGGCTGACGCCCTGAACTCCCTGGTTTCTGAGCTGGCGGGCCTGGGTATTGTCCTGGCTGACACCGTCGAGGGCACCGACTTTGTGCGCACCGACCTGGACGCGCTGGATGCGCGCCTGGACGCCCTTATGGCGGACCGCGTGCTGCTGATGACCCTGCCTGAGCGTGACGCCCTGACCCAGAAGCTGCGTGAGCGCGGCCTGTCGGAGCTGCTCGATGACCTGTACGCACGTCAGGTTCCGACCGAGGTTGTTTCCGCTGAGCTGGAGCTTGCCTGGTGGCAGTCTGCCCTGGAATTCTTGCTGCAGCATCACGAGGGTAAGCTGCTGGACGGTGATCGTCTGCGCGATACGGAGTCCCGTTTCCGCCGTGCCGACTACGCCCACATGACCAGCGCCCCGGCGCGTCTGCTGGCGAAGGTTGCTCGCGTGTGGACTGAGCGTATTGAGTCTGAGCACGACCAGGCGGCGTACCTGAAGAGTCAGCTGCGCGGCTACGAGTTCGTGCTCGAGGAGCTGCTGACTCACGCCCCGGTCATGGCGCGTACCCTGTTGCCGCTGTGGACTGCGAGCCCCTTCGCCCTGGCGCGTAAGGTTCCCGCCTCCATGCGTTTTGATACGGTGCTGCTGCTGGACTCCGAGTCGACCCCGCTGGCGGCGAACCTGCCAGCGATTACCCGCGCCGACCAGGTGATTGCCCTGGGCGACCCGCATTCGGGTTACCCCTCGCCGTTCATCGTGTCCGCGCCGACTTTCGGTGCACCCGAGCCGACCGACGAGCAGCTGGACAGCACCTTCGATGTGCTCGCTACCGTACTGCCCAACCGCACCCTGGCGATGCTGCACCGCAGCATGGACCCGGTGATTCTGGACTACCTGAACCGTGAGTTCTACGGTTCGCAGCTGCATGCGGCTCCGGTGAGCCGCGCCTCCTCTCAGCCTGCCGGTTCGCTGACCGTTGAGTACATTGATACTCGCGGTAAGGTCAGCGATAACGCGAACCTGGATTCGCCCGGTGTTGAGGTGGAGCGCGTGACGAACCTGGTGCTTGAGCACGCCTACCGTACCCCGGATCGTTCGCTGGCGGTGGTGACGGCAAGCCCGAAGCACGCTCAGCGGGTGGCTGAGTCGGTGCGTCACGCCCTGAGCCTGTACCCGCAGCTGGCGCCGTTCTTCGCCGCCGGTGAGGAGTCTTTCCGCGTGGTTGATCTGACCCGCGCTGAGACCCTCGAGCGCGACACCGTGATTTTCTCTCTGGGTGTGGGCCGTGCCCGCCTGGGTCAGGCATCGTATGATTTGGGTCAGCTGTCTGCCGAGCACGGTCGCCAGGGCTTTGTGGTGGCGTTGACTCGTGCTCGCCGTGCCCTGCGCATCGTTTCGTGCATTGATCCCTCGGAGCTGGACCCGCAGAAGCTGCATCATGGCGCGGTGGACTTCTACCACCTGTTGCGTGAGCACGCGGAACGTCAGGCGCGTGAAGAGGCGGAGGCGAAGGCACAGCGCGTGCCGGAGACCCTGCCGCGCAACGCATTCTTGGCTGCCGACGACGCGGACACCCCGGATTTGGGCGACTGGCTGCTGAACGATTTGGTGGCGCGCCTGCAGGCTTGCGGTGTGCGTGTGAGCCGCGGTGAGGGTGATATCGCTCTGATTGCGCACGCCCCGGAGAAGCTGGCTGCTGAGCCGGTGCCCGCGCTGGGTGTGGCTCCCGTGGTGTCTTCGCAGCCGAGTGCTCCGGCGGCTATGCCGCTGGTGGCGTGCTCTGATGGCGAGCAGAATTACGCGCGTGCTTCGGTGCGTGAGCGTACCCGTCTGTTGCCGGAGCGTCTGAGCCGCACGGGCTGGAACTACATTACGCTGGGCACCCTGGAGGTGTTCGCCGATCCGGACGCTGTGGTGGCGCGCGTGCTGCACTACCTGGATATGGATGAGGGCGCTGAGGTTCGTGGCTAGTTATTCGTCTACGCCGAAGCCTCGCCGCGGTCACCGTCGTGTGAGCGGTGGCGGCTCGGTGAGCGGGGCTGAGCCTCTGCTGGTGGGTGTGACGACGCCTCCGGTGGTGGCTTCGGGTACTTCCTCTGCCGCGGGGGCTTCCCCGAAGAAAGCTGATGCTCAGCGCCAGAACTCCCAGAAAAACCAGAACTCCCAGAAGGCGGGTTCTCAGAGAACGGCTACTTCTGCGCAGCCGCTGACCCCGGAGGAGCGTGAGCGTCTGGAATGGATGCGTCAGCAGCGTCCTCCGCACTGGGGTAACAATATCGTGTAGCACCTCCGTACTGGGAGTGCTTCTTAAACGCCGAGGGGCGGGGCAACCTGTGTTGCCCCGCCCCTCGTTTTGGCTGGTGTGGAACTTCCGTTTAGGAGTTTCCCTTGTCGGTGCTGTAGAAGCCGGAACCTTTGAAGGTCACGCCGACGGTGTTGTAGCGCTTGCGCAGGGTTTCTTCGCCGCACTGCGGGCAGACGCGCAGTGCATCGTCGCTAAAGGACTGGCGCTGTTCAAAGACGTGGTTGCAATTCTTGCACTGGTAAACGTAGACCGGCATTTTGTCCTTCTGTATCCGTTTTCGCTGGGATGGTTTATTAACGTGGTTTGAGTGTACCGCTTTTGAAAGGTTGGGAGCTATTTGCGTTTTCTTCTCAAATAGCTATTTCTGTTTCTTTTCGTCTTTTTCGTGAGTGATTTTGTTGGTGTGTTCCTGCATATCTTTGCGTTTTTGCATAAAGATTTGGGTGTCAATCAAGAGCGAATCGGGCGTGGGTGAGCCGGGTGCTTTTAGCCCTGCTGGTGAGCGAGGAAAATGCCCCGCTCGGTGAGAATCACCGGTAGAATAGCGTCCCACTGGTCGTAGGGAATGGTTTCGTAGATTTCGTCGCTGAAGACAATGCCGATGCTCCGGCCGGTGAGCTGCTGGTCGCTGAGCAGGGGGATAATCCGGTCGTAGTAGCCGCCTCCCTGACCGAGGCGGTGCCCGCCTGCATCAAAAGCAAGGGCGGGGATGAGACGCAGGTCGGCGTCAATGAATGCTTGCGTGTCTTGTTCTTCGCCTTCGGGTTCGGGGATGCCCATGGGGCTGAGCGGATGCTCAACGGTGGGGTCCCAGTGCACCCAGGCGAGTTTGCGACCGGGGCGTACGACGGGCACGAGGATGCGGTGTCCCTGCTCATGGAGAGCGTTTAGCGCTTGAAGAATGGGCGGCTCGGATTTGGTGGGCAGATATGCCGCAATGGTGCCGGGGGAGTGGACCCGCTGCGCGACCGCCTCGAGAATGTGGTGGGCAAAAAGATCAGCCAGCTGCTGCTGACCGTGTTCGTCGCGGTGGCTGCGTGCTGTGAGGCGGCGCGGGCGAATCTGAGAGCGGAGAATGTCTTTATCCAGGGAGATATCGTCTGCGCTGGCACCGGTGTCGGAGTTGCTGGTGGCGGGGGTTGTGTTGAGGTGCATGGTGTGTCCCATCGTCGTTGCGGGTCTTGTGTGAAGGGTCGGGGAGTGGCGCGTCCCGTAGGAAGTAAGGTGCGTTCACTCTATGCTGAGAGGTATCCGTGGCTGAGAGGTATCCGTGCGCAGGGTAAAACTGCCCTGGTGGGTGGTGAAAATTGACCTATATCTGCGGGGACGTGGATTCCACCTTTTAGTATAGGGTTTGAGAAAAATAGTGCTGAGTTCTGTGGGGTGCATTTTCTTTGCACACCGAAGAATGGGCCGCTGTGGATATGTAGTTAGTCACGTTGAAGATTTTTTCATGTCATAGTGTCTATAAATCGCCTTAAGTACTTTACAACTTAGGGTATTCTTGTGGCATGGCTACTGAAATTAAGTCTGTTACTAAGGCAGTTATTCCTGCTGCTGGTCTGGGCACCCGATTCCTGCCCGCAACGAAGGCAACCCCCAAGGAAATGCTCCCCGTCGTTGATCGCCCCGCGATTCAGTACGTGGTGGAGGAAGCAATCCGTGCCGGTCTGAACGACGTTCTGATGATTACCGGCCGTAACAAGCGCGCTCTCGAGGATCACTTCGACCGCGTTCCCGTTCTGGAGCAGCAGCTCGCTGAGCAGGGTAAGGACGCCCTACTCGCATCCGTGGTAGCTACCAATGAGATGGGTGGCGACCTGCACTACGTGCGTCAGGGCGACCCCAAGGGTCTGGGCCACGCTGTTCTGCGCGCAAAGCGCCACGTTGGTGACGAAGCATTCGCTGTTCTGCTCGGCGATGACCTGATTGACGAGAAGGAAGACCTGCTCGCTCGTATGGTGGAGGTCCAGGAGCGCACCGGCGGTTCTGTCGTTGCTCTGATGGAGGTTCCCCGCGAGGCTATTTCTGCTTACGGCGCAGCTGCTATTGAGGCTGTTGAGGGCGAAGACGGTTTCGTTAAGATTACCGGTCTGGTTGAGAAGCCTGCGGCTGATGAGGCTCCCTCGAACTACGCTGTGATCGGCCGTTACGTTCTGAGCCCGAAGGTCTTCGAAGTTCTGGAGAACACCGCTCCGGGCCGCGGCGGCGAGATTCAGCTGACCGACGCTCTGCAGACCCTGGCTCAGGGTGAGGGCGAAGGCGAAGGCGTCTACGGCGTGGTCTTCTCCGGCCGCCGTTTCGACACCGGTGACAAGCTGTCCTACCTGAAGGCAAACGTTATTCTTGCTGCTGAGCGCCCCGAGTTCGGTGACGACCTGCGCGCATGGCTGAAGGACTTTGTCGCAGAGAACTGCTAATTACTCTGCATCCGCTCTCTAAAGAGGGCAACCGATAAATACCAACCACGCTGAGGAAGGCGTTCTTTCCGGTGGGGCGTTTTAGCCCCAAGGGAGGGCGCCTTCCTTTGCGTCGTATGTGTCTATTATGTGCTTGGGGTGCTACTTGGGTGAGGGCCCAAGGCGTGCCTTGTGCAGGGACGCGACGACGTTGTAGTGTGCATATTCCTTCTGGGGTATATGTGCATATCCAGCCCGATTCTTGCCGCTTATGGAAAGCATTGGGAATATAAGGGTATGATTAAAGTCTAGGGATAAAGGGACGATAGAGGGCGACCTGAATATGACGCTTTTGAACACCTCCGGCGTGTTGGTAATTCTGACCGTGATTTTGCTGCTGTGGTTTGTGCCCAGGAGCCTGCGTCGCGCGCCCGCTGGCCCTGTCATGGAGCCTGAACGTCCCCTGATTAGTGCTGAGCGTACCGCGGAGGATATTCTCGCCTCCGCCGGTGTGCTGCTGAACGAGTCGGAGGCATACCAGTCCTCCGATCACGCGGTGGCACCGGGTACTTCTCTGCCGTCTTCTGCTCTTCCGCAGGTTTCTTCCCGTTCCTCCCACACGGTGGAGGAATCCGCCCAGCCTGCGCCCGATACGGCTTCTATTTCGCAGATTCGCGAATCTTCCCCGACTGCCCCGTACACGGACGAGATTCCGGTGGTGGAGGAGTCGAAGTCCTCGCCGCTGTCCTACTTTGATACTTCGAGCCCGAGCGGTATTGCCCTGCTGGTTGCTGCCGGTTTGGGCGTGCTTGCCCTGGTCACCGGCCTGTTGGCGCTCTTTGGTGTGCTGGCGTGGGGCTGGGCTGTTCTCTTGCTGATTCTTGCCGGCGGTGCATGGGCTGTGAGCCGTTTTGGTCTGCTGGAGTCTGTTGCTAACCAGGTCAAGGCGAGCCGCGATGCACGCCAAGCTAAGGCAGAAGATGATGAGGATGACGAAGCTGAGGACGAAGCCTACGAAGAGTCCGATGAACATGAAGAAGCCGGCGATGATGCTTCTGAGCCTGTAGAGGACTCGGCGGCTGAGGGTGTGGAGCCTGAAGTTGCTGAAGAGCCTGCACATCATGCTCGCCCCGCCACCCGTGAGGCTACTACCCGCAAGTCTATACACGGTGTGAACCGCGAGGCGGCACGTCCGAGCCGCGCGCACATCGCGGTGGAGTCCTCCGATGAGGCTCCCGAGGCGGCTCCTCGTGCGGAAGCGCCTGCTGCGGCACCTGCTCATTCTTCTCGTGCCGTACCTGCCCGTTCTGCCCGCGCGGCGGAGGCGCCCGTCGCACACCGTCAGGAGCGTCGCCAGCAGCAGCGTCCGAGCCGTTTCCAGCCGATTCGCCGTGGTAGCGTGCTCTTCGATCAGGAGAGCGGTTCCGCTACTTCCTCCGGTGCACCGCGTACTGCGGCACAGCCTCAGCGGGTAGCGCAGGCTCCGGTTGCTCCGAGCCAGCCTGTCCAGCCTCAGCCCGCACAGCCCGCTCAGGCACCCGTACAGGCTCCCGCCAAGCCGGTAGCAGCTCAGCCTGCACCAGCCACCCAGGCACCTGCACAGCCGGTAGTAGCTCCCGCACAGCAGCCGGCAATTCACCCGGATCAGCCGGTGGCTCGCCAGGCTCTGCGTGACGGTTCGCCCGTCCGCCAGGCACCTGCGGCACCTGCTACTCAGGCTCCCGCTCAGCCGATTCCCGAAGAGATTCCTCTGCCGGATGTCCTGGACGATTCCGAGTTCGATGCGCTGGATATCGCCTCGCTGAACGATTCGGTTCTTTCGACCGGTGCTACTGCGACCGGCGGTGTTCGTTCGACGAACCGTCACCCCGGTGCCGGCTCCTCCTTTGAGGCGGTTAGCAACACCTGGAACCCGGTTCAGCTGCCTAAGTCGCTGAGTGCACTGCACCGCCAGGACAAGAACCAGGGTAAAAAGTAGACTTTGCTCCAGACACGCATAAAACCCCGACAGTTCACACTGTCGGGGTTTTTGTATGCCTGGGGATGATTTGGAAGAAGTTAAAAAGAAAAGGAACCCCGTCCATGGGGTTCCTTTTCTAGCATCACACACAGGAAGAAAGTCTTCTAGACCGATTAGGAAGGCCTTCCCACAAGGCCTGCCCTATTCGGTAATAAAAATATATCCTAATTCCCATGCGGGTGACAAGCTGAAAATAGCGACACCCTGTCAATAAACTAAGGTTGCCCTAAGTAAAATCCGCGCCATTGCAGGCGACAAGGGGCAATAACCCCCGGCTGAAAAAATTTAAAAAAATTTTCTGATCCCTCCAAAAGTCGAATAAGAAGCCTCAAAGAACCTTCAATCAGGTCAATATCGCCCACTCATGAGAGAATAGCCGGGTGAAAGATTGGTTTGACGCACTCCCGATTGAGGTTGCCCTAGCTTTCATGTGGGTGGTCGGAATCGTCCGCACCAGCATTGTGTACGCTCTTGGCGCGCTTGCTGCTGAAGGCGGCGCCCGCCTCGACCGCATCCGCAAAGCCATGGACAGCCCGCTCTACCGTAAAGCGCGCCGCTTGATTAACCGGTGGGGCGTAATTGCTGTGCCCCTCTGCTTTCTCACCGTGGGTCTGCAAACCGCGGTCATCATCACGACCGGCTTCACAAAAATGCCTCTGCGCCGCTGGGTTCCCGCGATGCTGGTTGGAACCTTCATGTGGGCGTGTATCTACACCACGATCGGCTTCGCAATTCTTGCGGCCCTCGGCCTGGAGCCGTGGATGTTCCCGCTCGCCCTTGCCATCGTTATTACGGTGCTGGTCATTGTGACTCAGCTGCGCGAACGCCGCATTAACCGCGAAACCGTTGAGAACACTGCGGATAACATCGCCGAGAACTAGTCCTACCTTCAGCGGGGGATAGGTGCACTATCTCGCCGGGTTGAGGCCACTCACCTACCCTCAATGCCCCCGCCCAAGATGTGCTAGCGTGGAGGGATGAGTTCATCCGCATCCTCCACCGCAGGCACCCCCGAAGAGCAGCCCGTCAACGACTCTGCCCTCACCGCAATCGACCCCGAGCAGAGCGCGCCCGAAAACGCTACCGACCAGGTAGAAAGCGAAGCTCCCACCCGCGTGTACCTGCACCCCGAGCAGCTGGCAATGATCCAGACCCCGGAGGCTCTGCCCATCCCCGTGCTGCAGCGTTCTATGCTGCGCATTAGCTACGTGCCCGCGATTATGCCCGGCAAGTGGTTCAACCGCTGGCACGAGCGTTACGGCGACCGCGTGCAGCTGGCGGAGGTGCCCGTGCGTGAGGCGCGCGGCCTGGACTCCCTGCATCAGGACCTGTGCCTGATTGACCCTGCCCTCAACTCTGCGGAAGAAACTGCCTCCGAGGCGCCCGCTGAGGATAGCGCCGAGGCTACCGAGCATACCCCCATCGAGCGTAAGGACGTACCCGAGAACCCCTTCGCGCACATGAGCATTGTGCGCCCCGACCGCGAACCGGCTAGCACCGACGGCGAAAAGTACCATAGCATCCGCCTCTACGAGGAGCTACCCGTGGTCATTCTGCCGGTGGACCATGTGCTCACCGTGCTTGATGAGGTGCCCGTGGAGGAGCTTGCTGAAGAGTTCCTGCTGCAGCCCGCCTCCGATATTCCCGCTTATGAGGAAGTCTCCCGCGCATGGCGTGAGAGTGCCGGTCGCATCGTGCCCGAGGGCCTGACCGATAAGGAAACCATCGAGCTGGTTGCCGCCGGTGTGGGTCTGTACATTGTGCCCATGTCCATTGCGCGTTTCTACCACCGCAAGGACCTTACCTACCGCCCCGTTGCGGGCCTGGACCTCTACCCGGTGCACCTGGTCTGGCCGCGTGCCCCCAAGGGCGAGCCGCGCAGCGAAGAGCTCGAAGCGCTCCTGCAGGACTTCATCGGCATTGTGCGTGGCCGCACCGCAACTAGCGAGCGCGGTAGCGAAACCCGGCAGGCACGCGCCGAACGCATTGCCGCCGAAAAGGCAAAGGAAAAAGCGAAGGCACGAGCCGCCAACGCCCGCCGCGAAGCACGCGATAAAAAGCGCGCTAACGCCAAGAAAAACGGCAACGCGCGCCAGCACGCTCGACAGTCCGCCAAAGCTGCCAGCGCACGCCGCGGCAAGAAACGCTAAAGAACGATAGACGGTAAAATCAAACCATGGCATTAGCAATGGAAACCCGACCCGCAGCCTACGCAGTCATCATCGAGCAGGGCAAGCTGCTCATGACCCGCTGGGTGCCCGAAGACCGCGCGCTCAGCCCCCTCTGGTCCCTGCCCGGTGGCGGCATGGAACCCGGTGAACAGGCCGACGAAACCGCGCTACGAGAGACCCTCGAAGAGACCGGTTACAGCGTCGCCATTGAAGACATTCTGGGCGTGCACGCCGGACACTTCCCTGTGCGCTCCACCCAGAAAGACCCGCAAGCGCTACCCTTCTGCGCCCTGCGGGTGGTTTTCCGTGCCCACATTGTCACCGGCGAACTGCGCCACGAAATCAACGGCTCCTCCGACACTGCACGCTGGGTACCCATCGCTGAGCTGGACACCATCCGCTACGGCACCCTCATCGACGAGGTAGCCTCCATGATGGGCTACTCCAACGCCGCTAGCTGGGCACGCGAATACCGCGAATTTCTTGCCGATGAAAACGCACGGAAGCTTCCCTAATGAACCGACTGACCCTCACCCGCCGTGCGGCTCTCACCTCCCTGGCGCTCATGCCGCTGCTCGCCGCCTGCGGCAACAATGACACGACCCCGCATGTGGACCCTTCCGCCTCCAGCTACGGTACCCTGCGTATCGGCTACGGTGCCCTGCGTGAGATGCGCGCTGTCGCGCACGTGTATGCGCGTGCCCTGCGCCAGGTCGGCTACTCCGTTGAACTTGTTGACACCGACAACAGCCGCGCTACCGCCCTGCGCGGGCTCATGGTTCCTTCGGCTAATTCCGCCACCCCTACCGCTACTCTGCCCGACGACGAGGAAACCGGTAGCACCACTGCCGCGGCCCTTGAATCGTTGGACCTGGTCATCGACTACAGCGGCGACCTGCTGCTCTACCTGACCGACGACGGCAAAATTAGCCCCGCCGCCGCACAGAACGAACGTATCGCCGCCTCCGTGAGTGCCTCCGCTCAAGCCGCAGGCGTGACCCTGCCCCCGGCGGCCACCCCCACCGCGGAGGAGAGCACCGCCTCCGCGCATGCTACGGACGGTACCGCGAGCTCCACCCGCTCCGCAGACCCCATCAACCTGCGCGCCATGAGCACCACCGACATGACCAACGCCATCTCGCGCATCCTGCCCGAAGAGCTCATGCTCCTCAACGGCGCCCACGCCACCAACAAGGATGTGCTGGTTACCACCCGTGCCGTGAGCGCCCGCCACAAGCTCAACTCCCTCGCGAACCTGCGCGATGTGCAGTCGAGCCTGGCGTTCTCCATCCCGACCGGGTACTCCAGCGGCACCTACGGCGTGGATTCTTTGCGTAGCCTCTACCGTTACCGTGTGCACGACCCGAAGATTCAGGACGACCCCGCCGAGCGCGTCAACGCCCTCACCGCAGACACCGTGCAGGTGACCCTGCTGCACAGTAGCGACTCCGCGATTGAAGAGAATCGCCTGGTCACCCTGGAAGACCCCTCGACGGCGCTTTTGCAGCAGCAACTGGTGCCCATTATCCGCCGTACCCTGCCAGATAGCGCCCGGACGGCAATTAACCGCGTATCATCTACATTAGACACGGGTAACCTCTCGTTCCTGTTGCGTCTGACTAGCGGTTCCAACCCCATCGCAGATGATGACGCAGCACAATTCATTTTGGATCACCCTAGAAAGTAAATCATCATGACGAAGTACCGTCAGTCCTCAAAGTTGAGCAACGTCCTGTACGACATCCGCGGCCCTATTCTGGATGAAGCCAATCGCATGGAAGCGATGGGCCACCGCATCCTCAAGCTGAACATTGGTAACCCCGCACCCTTCGGCTTTGAGGCGCCGGATGCCATCATGATGGATATCATTCGTCACCTGCCCGAAACTCAGGGCTACTCTGACTCCCGCGGCCTCTACTCGGCACGTACCGCCATTGTGCACCACTACCAGAACCGCGGCATCATGAACCTCGACACCGAATCTATCTACTTGGGTAACGGTGTGTCTGAGCTGATCCCGATGACCCTGCAGGCACTGTGCGAGACCGGCGACGAAATCCTGGTCCCCATGCCCGACTACCCGCTGTGGACCGCAGCCACCGCGCTGGTCGGCGGCAAGCCCGTGCACTACCTCTGCGATGAGGAAAACAACTGGTACCCGGACATCGAAGACATTAAGTCGAAGATTACCGAGCGCACCAAGGGCATCGTGGTTATTAACCCGAACAACCCCACCGGTGCCGTCTACCCGCGTTCCGTGCTTAAGCAGATTGTGGATGTGGCACGCGAACACGGTCTGGTCGTGTTCTCTGATGAGATTTACGAAAAGATTACCTACGATGGCGCAGAGGCCATCAACATGGCGACCCTCACCGGCGACGACGTGCTCTGCCTGACCTTCTCCGGCCTGTCCAAGGCATACCGCGTCTGCGGTTACCGTGCGGGTTGGGTCGCTATCACCGGCCCGAAGAAGGACGCTTCCAGCTACCTGGAAGGCATTCACCTGCTCGCCTCCATGCGCCTGTGCGCCAACGTTCCGGCACAGCACGCCATCCAGACCGCGCTCGGCGGCTACCAGTCCATTAACGAGCTGATTGTTCCCGGCGGCCGCCTGTACGAGCAGCGCACCCTGGCGCACAAGATGCTCAATGAGATTGACGGCATCAGCTGCACCAGCGCGGACGGTGCGCTCTATCTGTTCCCGAAGATTGATGTTGAGCGCTTCGACATTACCGACGATGAACAGTTCGCCCTGGATCTGCTCAAGAGCCAGAAGATTCTCTTCAGCCACGGCCGCGCGTTCAACTGGAAGGACCCGGATCACTTCCGCCTGGTGTTCCTGCCCGATACGCAGACCCTCACCAGCGCCCTAGAGCGCCTGGGTAACTTCATGGCTGACTACAAGCAGAAGCACTAGCCTTCCCGCCTCTGCTACATATAGACAGAAATAGCCTGCCCCGCAGTTCTGATGAGCTGCGGGGCAGGCTATTTTTAGCGGCTTCGCAGATGCGCGATGCGCAGATGACGAAGCAACGCGCCGAGGGGGAGAGAGAAGCGTGCTAGTTCGCTGCAGGCTCCTGACCTGCCTGTGCGCCGCGTGCCGCGTTCAGGCGCTCCTGCGCGCCCTGCAGCCACGCCTCGCAGCGGGCGGCAAGCGCCTCGCCACGCTCCCACAGGGCGATGGAGGTCTCCAGGTCGCTGGCGCCGGACTCCAGCTGGCGTACGACCTGCTCCAGCTCGGCACGTGCCTGCTCGTAGCCGAGGGTTTCGACGGGGGCGCCCAGCTCGGCGCTGTTGAAGCTAATGTTCTCGCTCATTGAGGAACCTTTCAGAGGTAAAAACTAGGGGTAAAACGTAGGGGTATCGGGGTTTAGGAGATGTTCGAGGGATCCGTAGAAGTCACGGCCGCCTGCGCCGAACCGGTCGCCGCACGCACCGTAATCTGCTCGCCCTCACTCAGCGCCGAAGCGTCACGCACAATAGCGCCCGCGGCATCCTGAACGATGGAGTAGCCGCGGTTGAGCGTCTGCGCAGGCGAGAGCGAACGCACCCGCGCCAACGTATGCGACAGAGTCGCCGACTCACGCTCCAAGCGGTGCTGCACCGAACGGTGAGCGCGCTCGCGTAGCTGGCTCAGCTCCTCCACACGCATGAGCAGGGAGGACTCCGGGTGGGTGAGCACCGGGCGGCTTCGCAGCTGGGCAATGTAGTTCATCTGCATGCCCACGTAGCCGAGTACCGCGCGGTCCAGGCGGGCGCGGGCCTCGGTGATGCGGGCGGTTTCCTCCGAAATATCGGGCACGATGCGCTTACCCGCATCGGTGGGGGTGGAGGCGCGCAGATCGGCAACCGCATCGAGGATGGGGGAGTCCGCCTCGTGACCGATAGCGGAGACCACCGGGGTGGTGGCCGCCGCGACGGCGCGGATAAGCGCCTCCTCGGAGAAAGGCAGCAGGTCTTCGAAGGAGCCGCCGCCTCGGGCGATGACGATGACGTCCACCTCCGGGTGGGCGTCCAGTTCGGCGAGAGCCGCAATGACCTCAGCCGCCGCGCCCTCACCCTGAACGCGGGTATTGCGCACCTCGAAAACCACGCCGGGCCAACGCAGGGAGGCGTTGCGGATAACGTCCTTCTCCGCGTCAGAATCGCGACCGGTAATCAGACCCACACGATTCGGCAGCATGGGCAGCGGCTTCTTCCGCGCGTCAGAGAACAGCCCCTCAGCGGCGAGAGCTTCACGCAGACGCTGCAGTTGCTCGTGCAGGTTACCGGTGCCGACCGCGTACACTTCCTTGCCGATGAGGGAGAGCTTGCCGTTCTTCCACAGGCTCGGCTTGGCGCGGGTGACGATGCGAGCGCCTACGGTCACATCAGCCGCCAGGCCGCTACCGGCACGCCCGAAGAGCGCGAGGGTGAAGGAGAAGTCTTCGTTGAGGTCTTTGAGCTCCATGAAGACGTTGCCGCCGCGGCCGTTGAGGGAGGCGACCTGCGCCTCCACCCAGAGCTCGGGAACCTTGTCTACGTAGTTTTTGAGGTTCTGCGCGAGCAGGGCGAGGGGCCAGGGGTTGGTGGCGGTGGTTTCCTGAGACTTCCCGGGAAGCTGCCGCTCGTGCACGGGCGGCACCACCAGTGCGGGTGCCGGCTGCGCTGCGGAGGGGTTGTAGAAGTTCATACCTTCTATTGTCCCTGATTGGCCGGTTATGCGCCTGCTTACAGGTCAGCCTGGCGACTCGGGTAGCTTGCACGCAGTGCAGGCAGAACTTAGCTTCTGGCGCATTCTGCGGGTCTGAATCGGCTTTGAACACTGTGAGCGGGTACCCTAGGCTCATGCGCTCACCCGATCAGTCAGCACATCAGAACAACGCCCTCAACACCGCCGCGGCTTCGTCAGCGGCGGGTACTGGCGCGCAAAACTACCCGGCGGACGCGACCCGAGTCGTCGATACTCGGATTACCCGCACGGACGGCTACTATACGGCGGATGAAGACACCACTCTGCTACAACCCACGCGCACGCTCGGCCACGCCGCAGCCCCCACCAAGGCTGAGCTACAGGCCGCCCCCGAGCCTCCCTTCGCGGCAGGTTTGCGGAGGTTCCTGACCGTTGTGCTGTGCGCCCTGGCCCTGGTGACCGGTCTGGGTGCAACCGCGGGTGCCTGGATGAACTCCAAGCTCATGTCAGAGCGCGGTTTCTCACAGATTTCCTCCACCCTGGCGGAGGACTCGCAGCTTGCTTCGCGCATCGCGGACGGCGCGGTCGAAGACCTCATGAACTCCGAAGCTATGACAACCTTCCTCGACGGCACCAAACAAAGCGGCTTATACTCCATTCTTGTAAAGCCGACACAAGACGGCATACGTTCCCTGCTCAACCGTTCCGCGGCTGAGCTGTCAAAAACTGAAGAATATCGAAGCCTCTGGAAGGAAATAGCCGAGGAAACTCGCCGCTACAACCTCGAACATCAGGACGGTCCTGCCGTCATTGTGCTCACCCCCTTCTACCGTGCGCTGGATGCGAAGGTCGGCTCTATCGGCTCCTTCGACCCGGACCTGACGAAGCTCGGCCCTGAAACCCTCAACATTGACCGGTTGAAGGACGGCAACAACCAGCAGGAGCAACAGGAATGGTACCTGCACGCCGGCATTAACCGTGCCGCCGCGCTGGGCAAATCCACCGTGCCGCTGACCATCATCTCGGTGCTGAGCCTGCTGCTGGCTACGTTGCTGGCACCCAGGCACCGCATCCTGGTACCGGTGGTCACGGCTCTGCTCTACGCCCTGCTGGGCTGGGGCGCCGCAGCCTGGTTTGGCGGCCAGAGCCCTGAATCCCTGGGAATTACCAGCCACAGCACCGCCGGAACGGCGCTGATTACCGGGGCATGGAACCAGCTTGCACCGTCACTGACCGGGCACTTGCAGGCGGCGGCAAGCTACGGGCTGGTCATGGCAATCCTCGCCCTACTGCTCGGTATTCTGATTCGCCTCATCGCCCTGGGACGTAGCCCTGCGAGCGGTGCCACAGTCATCACACACTAAAAGTCCGAACAACGTAGGATAGTAACCATGTCCACTGAAACTATTGCCCTGGGCCTGCCGCCCGTACCCCGCGAGCGCCGCAGCCGCGCCGAGGTTGAAGCCGCCGCACCCGTCACCGGTGAGAAGAAAGTCCTGCTCGCCACCCCGCGCGGTTACTGCGCGGGCGTTGACCGTGCCGTGATTGCTGTTGAGAAGGCGCTGGAGCACTACGGCGCGCCCGTCTACGTGCGCAAGCAGATTGTGCACAACCGCCACGTGGTGGAGACCCTGGAGAAGCAGGGCGCTATCTTCGTTGATGAAGTGGATGAAGTTCCCGAAGGTTCCGTGACCGTGTTCTCGGCGCACGGCGTGTCCCCGGCGGTGGTTTCCGCAGCCGGCGACCGCTCCCTGAACACCATTGACGCGACCTGCCCGCTGGTGAACAAGGTGCACCGCGAGGCTGTGCGCTTCGCCAAGCAGGACTACGACATCCTGCTCATCGGTCACACCGGCCACGAAGAGGTCGAGGGTACCGCCGGTGAGGCGCCCGAGCACATCCAGATCGTGAACTCGCCCGAGGAAGTGGATCAGGTAACGGTCCGCGACCCCGAGAAGGTTGTGTGGATTTCTCAGACCACCCTGTCCGTGGATGAGACCCTGGAAACCGTGGCGCGTTTGCGTGAGCGTTTCCCGTCCTTGCAGGATCCGCCCTCGGACGACATCTGCTACGCAACCTCCAACCGCCAGGGCGCTATCAAGGAAATTGCTCCGCGCGCAGACCTGGTCATCGTGGTGGGTTCGGCGAACTCCTCGAACTCCGTGCGCCTGAAGGAAGTGGCACTCGAATACGGCGCTAAGCGTGCCGAGCGTGTGGACTTCGCACATCAGGTCGACGAATCCTGGTTCGAAGGTGTGGCAACCGTGGGCCTGACCTCCGGCGCGTCCGTACCCGAGGTTCTGGTTCAGGAGGTGCTGGCTCTGCTCGCCGAGTACGGCTACAGCACCATCGAAGAGGTCGAGACCGCGAAGGAAGATATTCTCTTCTCCCTGCCGAAGGAACTGCGTTCCGCCCTGAAGAATGACGAGAACGTGGGCCGCCAGCTCGGTGGCCGCGGCGCTAAGCCCACTCGATAAAGGCTAGATAGCCCAAATACTGCGAATAATCCCCGTATCTTCCCCGTAGTGGGGCGGATACGGGGATTTTTGTATCTGATGTGCGGGATGCATGGGTAGGGGTTCTTGTGCAGCTTCGCCTTTGTGCAGCTTCGCGTTCACGCTACGCGGGGGAGTGCCCCCTCTGCGGCGCTGG
>NZ_KV821843.1:78078-98913 GCF_001815755.1 Rothia sp. HMSC061C12 | reverse complement strand
GCGGGGGAGTGCCCCCTCTGCGGCGCTGGGCGCCTTGAGGACGGAGCCCCCGCTCCGCGTGACCGCCTCCGCTGCTTCGTGGTCTCGCTACGCGGGGTTTTTCGTGCCTGAGGATGCATTGGGATGCACGGCTTGGGATGGCGGTACGCGCCGGTTTCCGCTCGCGGGGGAGTGCCCCCTCTGCGGCGCTGGGGCGCCTTGAGGACGGAGCCCCCGCTTCGCGTAACCGGCTCCGCTGCTGAAAATGCCTCGCTAGAACGGCCGCGACGCTCGCATGTCCTCAACTCATGACATTTGTCATGTGCAGGTCATGACACTCTGTACCGCACCGGCGCGAAAACCGGCGGTGTAATAGAAACATGAACACCGCAGCACTTCAGAACAGCAAGCACAACACCGCAGAAACCGTTATTTCCGCCCGCTCCCTCCGCCAGGTTTTCTCCACCCGTGCGGCAGGCACCGTGGTCGCCGTCAACTCGATTGACCTGACCGTCAAGCGCGGCGAAATCATCGCCCTGCTCGGCCCCAACGGTGCAGGTAAGACCACCCTCATCGACATGATTCTTGGTCTGACCCAGCCCAGCGGCGGCGAGTTGAGCGTCTTCGGTCGCAACGCTTCCGAGGCGGCACGCGCCGGTCTGCTCGGTGCGGTTCAGCAGACCGGTGGCCTGCTCAAGGACCTGACGATTCGCGCCACGGTCGAGATGATTGCGGCGCTGTACCCCAAGCCCATTGACGTGGATGAGGTACTCGCCAACGCAGACCTGACCGAGATTGCTAAGCGTAAGGTCGGCAAGTGCTCGGGCGGTCAGCAGCAGCGTCTGCGTTACGCCTTGGCGACCATGCACTCGCCGGAACTGCTGATCCTGGACGAGCCGACCGCCGGCATGGACGTGAACGCGCGCCGCACCTTTTGGGAACGTATGGAAGCTATCGCAGAACGAGGAACGACCATTCTTTTTGCGACGCACTACCTGGAAGAAGCACAGAACTTCGCCCAGCGCATCGTGCTCATGGAATCCGGCTCCATCATTGCTGACGGCTCCTCCGACGAGATTCGCGCCCTGACCGGCCACCGCCACCTTTCCTTCCTCGCACCCGCACCCATCACCGACCTGGACGTACCGGTCGAGGTGACCGAAGAGTCCGGCGGGTACCGCCACCGCATCTCCGTGCTGGAGATTGAGCAGGTCCTGCGCACTCTGCTGAATAACTACAGCATCACCGACCTGGAGGTTATCAAGCCCTCCCTGGATGAGTCCTTCACCCTGCTGACCGAGCAGGCCGCCGCCTCCAAGGCATCCTCCAAGGCATCCGAAGCCTAAACACCACACCACTAAACGCCACGCCGCCGCTACACACCTCAAGGAAAACATCATGCTCCGCTACGCACTCTACGACATCCGCGCTTCTATCCTCTCGACCGACCGATTCTTCTTCGGCGTGGCACTGCCCATCGTCTTCTTCTTGCTCTTCGGCGCGATGCAGGACTACTCCTCCCAACCGATGGGCGACGGCAACGTAGCAGCGTACGTCATGATTGGTATGGCGCTCTACGGTGCCGTGCAGAACACCGTGGCGATTAGCGGCAGCACCGTCGCCGAGCTCTCCAGCGGCTGGAACCGCCAGCTGGCGCTCACCCCGCTGACCACCGGCAAGTACCTGGGCGCGAAGGCGCTGACCGCCCTGGTGATTTCTGCGCTGCCGGTGATTGCGGTGAACATTGTGGGCATGTTCACCGGTGTTGAGATCCCTGTGAACCAGCAGCTTGCCGCCGGCGCGCTGACGGTGCTGTGCGGTCTGGTGTTCGCTTTCTACGGCATCATGATGGGTCTGCTGATTCGTAACGAGAACGCTGTGTCCATTGCGAACGGTCTGCTGGTGATTATGAGCTTCTTCGGTACCGTGTTCTCCCCGCTGAGCACCGACCTGCTGAAGTACGCCCGCTTCACCCCGCTGTACGGTGCCGCTGAGATTGCCCGCTACCCCTTCAGCGCAGGTCAGACCATTATTTCGGGCGGTGAGGACTGGTTCGTGACCGAGCCGCTCTGGTACGCAGTGGTGAGCCTGGTTGTGTGGGCGGCTATCTTCCTGGGTGTTTCTGCCCTGCTGATGCGCCGCGCAACCCGCCGCTAAATGCTTCTTCCCGCCGCAGTCTCAAGGGTTCCGTAGTATCAGGGGCTCCCGAGGCTGCGGCGGAAGCCGTATCCACTCACACTGCATCTACTAACACTGCCGCTACTGACACCGCCGCACCGGTGGTATCTGCACCCGCGGCACCCGCACGTTAGGCTAGAACCATGACTGAAACCCACACCCACCCGAACGAACACCCCCACACGGAGAACGAGGCGGCACCCTCCGCCGCGAAGCGCACCCTGGGCAAGCACCGCTTCCGCTTCCTCTACCGTGAACGCCGCGGCAACGTGAACTGGCTGGCGCTGGGCTTTAGCGCCCCGTGGCTGGTGTTTCTGCTCATGCCGCTGGACAGCTTCCTCACCACCCCGGAGTTGGGGCCGGTGCGCTGGGCCGGTGTGGCGCTGGTGGCACTGTTTGCGGTGGTGAACTGCTCGGCGTACGCGGTGCCGTGGCTGGTGCCGGTCGCCTCCACGGTGCGTCGAAGCGTCATCTGGACGCTACTGATGGTGCTGCCTGTGGCTGGCCTGACGGCGCTGCGGCTGGAATCGGCGTATATGGTGTTCTTGTCGTTCAGCATGTACTTTGTGGCGTTCTGGATTTTTGGCACAATCGCCCCGTACCGCCTGCGCTTGGGTGTAGCGGCGACGATTGCCCTGGCCTGCTGGCTAATTTTTATGGCGAGCATCGGCTTTGACGTCACCGCGCGCGGTGGTATGGCCCTCTTTATTGGTGCGCCGATGGTGGGCATGCTGGGCTTCTCCTACCTGATTGAGCTGGGCGAACGCGCGGACGTGGCGCGTGCCTCCCTGGCGCTCTCCGAGGAACGTGAAGAGATCGCCCGCGACGTGCACGACGTGCTGGGCCACTCCCTGACCGTCATCACCCTCAAGGCTGAGCTGGCGCAGCGTCTGCTGGAGATTGACCCCGCCCGCGCCGGTGCCGAGATGGAGGCGATCGCGCAGCTGTCCCGCGCGTCCCTGGCGGAGGTCCGCTCGACCGTCACCCGCCTGCGCGTGCCTGACTTCTCGGGTGAGATTGAGGGCGCGGGCCGTGCCCTGCAGACTGCCGGTATTCGCGCCGAACTGCCGGAGGCTCAGAGTGCGCTCGCGGTGGCTGGCGTGAACGCGAAGCTGTTCTCCTGGGTGCTGCGTGAGGCGGTCACGAACATGGTGCGCCACTCGGGTGCGAACGCGGCGCGGGTGCGCCTAAGCGCAACCGGCCTGGACATCCTCGATAACGGCGTGGGTGCGGGCGATGCGCACGGTAACGGCCTGACGGGCATGGCTCAGCGCGTGGCGGCATCCGGCGGTAGCGTGGTGATTGAGGCAGCGCCCGAGCAGTGGCTTGCGGAGAACCCCGGCGGTGGGGTGGGTACGCGCATCCGCGTGAGCATGGACGGCGACACCTCGCTACTGTAGATTGTGAAACTTGGCGCAGCGCCCTGGACGGGGGAGCTACCCGCCCCTGTATGGTGGTGGTAGGCAACCTCTCACGGTTGTTCCGCCCAGTATTCTCTGCCCCGTATCCATCCCAGGGAGGCTCCTATGATTCGTGTTCTGCTCGCTGACGATCAGCAGCTCATCCGTGAGGCTCTTGCCGCCCTGCTGGGTCTGGAGGTTGACCTGGAGATTGTGGGTCAGGTCGGTAGCGGTGACGAGGTGTTGGGCGCTGTTGCCCTGTTGAAGCCGGACGTGGTGCTGCTGGATGTGCAGATGCCCGGTACTTTGTTGGCTGATGGTATTGAGGCTGCTGCGGCGCTGCGTGATGCGGGTGCGGTGAGTGAGTCGGGTGAGCCGGTGCGTACGCTGATTGTGACGACGTTTGGCCGCCCCGGCTATGTGCGCCGTGCCCTGGAGGCTGGTGCGAGTGGTTTTGTGGTGAAGGATACGGGCGCTCGCCAGTTGGCGGAGGCTATTCGTCGTGTGCATGCGGGGTTGCGTGTGGTGGATCCGTCGTTGGCGGCGGATTCTTTGGTGACGGGTGCTTCTCCGTTGACGGAGCGTGAGGCGCAGGTGCTGCGTGAGGCGGCGTCGGGTGGTACGGCTCAGCAGATTGCGTCGGCGTTGTTTTTGTCGGCGGGTACGGGGCGTAATTATTTGTCTGCGGCTATGGCGAAGACGGGTGCGTCGACTCGTCAGGATGCGGTGCGTATCGCCACGGAGAACGGCTGGCTCTAGCCCGCTGCTCTCATCAACACGGGCGGCTCCTGCGCGAACACGGTAGAATGGTAGTGTCTATGCCCGCAGGCGCCCCGCACCCGTTTCTTCTTGAGACTGGCGGTGTCGCGCTTGGAAGCGGGCACCATTTTCGCCCTGTGCCCGCCCGCACCCGCCGCATCACTTACGCGGCGCATCCTGAGTGTTTGGCGGGGTACATGATTCGAAGGAAAACTTGTGGCTCTAACTATCGGCATTGTTGGCCTGCCTAACGTGGGCAAGTCCACCCTGTTCAACGCTCTGACCGGCAACACTGTGCTGGCGGCTAACTACCCGTTCGCGACCATTGACCCGAACGTGGGCGTGGTGAACCTGCCGGATGCGCGTCTGAACCGTCTGGCTGAGATTTTTGGTTCGGAGCGTATTCTGCCTGCGACTGTTTCGTTCGTTGATATTGCGGGTATTGTGAAGGGCGCTTCTGAGGGTGAGGGCCTGGGTAATAAGTTCCTCGCGAACATTCGTGAGGCGCACGCTATCGCCCAGGTGGTGCGTGCGTTTGATGACCCGGACGTCATTCACGTGGACGGCAAGGTTGACCCTGCCTCCGATATGGAGACCATCAATACTGAGCTGATTCTGGCTGACTTGCAGACTCTGGAGAACGCTATTCCGCGTCTGGAGAAGGCTGTGAAGATTAAGAAGGGTGACGCCGCTCAGCTGGAGACTTATAAGGCTGCGCAGAAGATCCTGGAGGATGGTGACACCATCATTTCTCGTGCGAAGGACGCGAAGCTGGAGCTGGTTCATTTGAAGGAGCTGAACCTGCTGACTGCTAAGCCGTTCATTTACGTGTTCAACGCGGATGAGGGCATTCTGGCGTCTGAGGAGAAGCAGCAGGAGCTGCGTGACATGGTGGCGCCGGCTGAGGCTGTGTTCTTGGATGCGAAGCTGGAGGCTGATCTGGTGGAGCTGTCTGAGGAGGAGGCTCGCGAGATGCTGGAGATGAACGGTCAGGATGAGTCCGGCCTGGACCAGCTGGCTCGCGTGGGCTTCTCGACTCTGGGTTTGCAGACTTACCTGACTGCTGGCCCGAAGGAGGCTCGCGCCTGGACTATTTATAAGGGTGATACTGCGCCGCAGGCTGCTGGCGTGATTCACTCTGATTTTGAGCGCGGCTTCATTAAGGCTGAGGTTGTGTCTTTCAAGGACCTGGATGAGGCTGGCTCTATGGCGGAGGCGAAGGCTCGCGGTAAGGTCCGTATGGAGGGCAAGGACTACATCATGCAGGACGGCGACGTGGTCGAGTTCCGCTTCAACGTCTAAGCGATAAGAACATAACAGCGGAGCCCCGCACTGTACGTACAGTGCGGGGCTCCGCTTTATCTTTGTTGGCTTCTTCTGAAGAGTCTGATTGGGCTATCTTCTTGCTTGAATCTATAGGATGACAAGATAGAAAGCTGTCTTCCGAAGTGGTCGTCTGTGGTGTTGCGGTAACTCTTATCTGGCGGGATATACGGCAATGGTGCGCTACCTATCTATATGTTTGTGATGGATTGTTACGCGCACAAGAAGACCATTTTTTGAGTTATGTGATGCACTGCATAAAATAAAGCTATGACGAAACCGCAGTTGGTAGCGTCTAACTATTAGCACGGCAAACATGACGGGCAGCAAAACCAGTCAGATCAGTCAATGAAGAAAGCTGATCGTGGATGCCACCGAGGGCACCTTGACTACATTGCTTACTGCATCGTGCATAACCGATATTAACCATCTCGGATTTTTACGAAAGAGGCTCCAAATGAGCAACAACGCTATCCCCCAGACCGCAAAGCAGCGCGAGCACAACGAGAACAAGGCTGAAGAGACCAAGGAACCCCGCGGCCCCCTCCAGACCGAGCACGGTGTTACCACCATTGATGAGAGCGTCGTCGCAAAGATTGCTGGCATGGCAGCTCGTGAAATCCCCGGCGTCTACGACATGGGCAACGCTGTCCGCCGTGCGTTCAACGCAGTGACCGACCGTATCCCCAACGCTCAGACCAACGTTGCTGGCGGCATTAGCGTCCAGAAGGGTGAGACCCAGGCAGCTGTCGAGGTTACCGTAGTCGTCGAGTACGGTGTCTCCATCGTCGAGGTTGCCGACGCAATTCGTCGCAACGTTATCGAGCAGATTGAGGGCACCACCGGTCTCGAGGTTGTTGAGGTCAACATCAACGTTACCGACGTTCACCTGCCCGAGGACGACTCTAACAAGTCCGAGGACACCGACCTCAAGTAACCCGCATCCAACGCCTTAATCTAAGGAGTTCTTATGAAGACAACGCACCTGGCCCTCCTGGTGGGCCTGTTCCTTGGAGCCGTTCTTGCCTTCGGTTCTTTCGGAACGTTCGTTCTGGTGGCCCTGTGTGGCTTTGCCGGATGGGCCGTAGGCCTCTGCCTGGAGGGCCGGGTCGATGTCCGAAGCCTCCTGGACGGGCGAAAGAAGTGACGATGGTGACCGCGAACCAGCGTGCAAACATGCAGCTAAGTGCTTCCCAGGAAGAACGTTCTTCCTGGGAGCACCGCGGCACCACAACCATCCCCGCGCGACTCGTTGCAAAGATTGCAGCTGAGGCTGCAAATGAAAGCGCCAACGTTGGCTCAAATGCTGGAGGCGTACTGGGAATTGGTACCCGCCACAACTTCGACTCGCGCCCTGAAGCCCAGTGTGAACTCTACGGCCAGGTAGCAGTCCTGCACCTGGACATCGGACTGGTCTTCCCCGCACCTTTGTCCCCCATCCTCGAAAATCTGCGCGCACACGTGCGTAACCGCGTTGAGTACCTCACGGGGCTTAGCGTGGGCAAGATTAACATCGAGATATCCTGGCTCAATCCGAGCAGCCACGTTAGGAAGAGCCTTAAATGAGTACACCTGTTCCGAAACTAATTCGTCGTCCCTCGCGAAGCATCCCTAGCATCCTGTTGGCTCTGGTTTTGCTTGCACTGGGGGGACTGGTGGTTTGGCTTGCGGTTCACCGAATGGTGAACGGTGCCTGGCCTGAGTCTATGGTGGGTACCCTCACCGCTATTGGTTCTACCACTCTTGGCTCCGTCACGGCTATTATCTTCGCCATCATCCTGGCGGTGTGCGGTCTGGCTATGATCATTGGCGCTGTGTGGCCGGGAGTTCCGGATCGTGTGGAAATTTTCCCCGACGATATTCCCGGTCAGACTGTCGCAAAGCGCCGAGACTTGGCTAACCTCATTCAGACCCAGGTTGAGCAGATTGACGGTGTCCACTCCGCTATCGTTACCGCTAACGGCTCCCGCGTAGACGTTGTTGTCCATAGCGTCTTGGACGACCTCGGCCCCGTGCGTGAAGCTGCACGGAAGAAGACCGACGAAGTTCTAAAGATGCTCGCACCCGTGGGTATTGCACGTAGTCGCGTGCGGATTAAGCATATTAGCTAAAGGAGATACGAATATGCGTTCAGTTTCTGGTGTTTTGAACAGAACTGTCCTGGCCACCTTTGGGCTTCTCCTTGTAGTAGTGTCCTTTTGGCTTTTAGCTTCGGGTTTCAATGCTGGTCAGGCTTGGCCGGAAATTGCGCCTTACCTGGCCTCTGCACAGGACCCGGTAGCTAGCTTTATCGGACCTATGGTGCACACGCCGTGGTTCCTGCCTGTAGTAGCACTGGTATCAGTACTTATTGTCGTTGCCGGCTTGTTCATGCTGGTTGCGCAGGTTCCCCGTAAAGCTGCTGCCTCCCCTTTGAAGTTTAGCGGTTCTGAGGGTGTGCTGATGGCTACTTTGGCACCTGAGGTTCTGGCGCAGGCTCTGTCTGAGCGTGCTCAGGAAGTCCCTGGTGTGGAAAAGTGCGCTGTCTGGGTTACTGGCTCCCCGAAGAGCCTGTGGGTTCAGGCAGAGGCTACTGTCTCTCAGGGGTGTGAGGTTGAGTGGGCTATTGCTGAACTCAAGAACCGACTTAATAATGATGTGGCAGTATCTTTCGGCGCGAGCCCCAAGCAGATTGACGTTCTAGTACGGCTGGAGCGTTCCTCGAAGTCACGTAATGTCTCCGAATCTGTAACTGGCCATCATGCACCCGAAATCACGGGAGAGAGTATTGGCGCATAACCCTCAGAGCGAGGTGGCGCCGGAACCTCAATCCCATCAATACCCCACCGCGCAGCTGAGCGCTTTGTCTGAAGCAACGCAGGACGAGGACAGATACCTTGTTCTGCGTGCTCAGGACGGAGATATTGACGCCTTTGAGAAGCTTGTTGAGCGTTATCAAGGGCGTCTTTTCCGCTCTGCATATATGATTGTTCGGAACCGTCAGGACAGTGAAGATATTGTTCAGGATACCCTCGTCCAGGCTTGGCGTAGCCTTCACCTAGTTCGGGAACCGGCAGCTTTTCGTGGCTGGATTATGCAGATTTGCACTAATAAAGCTACTAGTATGGTGCGTAAGCGTCAGCGTCGTGCCACGGATCCTTATGATGCAGAAGGACTCGAAGGTGTGAGCGCTGCGGCTGAGATGACGTCGAGCAGTACCGCTGACCCGGCTGAGTCCAGTGAAGTTAATGCGCAGATTCAGGCCCTTGCCGATCTTTTGGCGTCCGTGGAACCTGAACTGCGTATAGTATGGATTCTTCGAGAAATCGATGAGATGTCATACGAAGAGATTGCCAAGACACTGAACCTGACAGTTTCGACCGTCCGTGGGAGGCTGGCACGAGCCCGTTCTCTCGTCATACGCCTGATGAAGGAGTGGGCTTGAGTAACGCCAAAAACCTCTCAAATAAGGTCCGACACTCAGCAGCGTCGGTGAGGTCAATCGTACGATCCCATGAGCGGGATGATGCAGACACCCGCGAGTACCTACGTTTTATTGCTTCCCTGCACGAAGAATGGGACCGCCTGGAATCTGAAGGGAATGACTCGGTCCTGCCCCGTCGCCCCCTAATGGAAGCTATTCTTGCTGAAACCCGACACGGTAAGCAAGTGGAGATGCCAGCAACAGATTTAGGTCCCTACAGCATGTCTGAGTTTTCGTTGAGGGCTCTTATTCGCCGCGCTGTAGACTCAGTACCCGGTGCACGTTCCTTGCGTTCTTCTTTTGAGCATGCACCTTCAAGCGAAGAGCATCGCGGTCTGGGGGTTCCGGAGGTTGTATCCTGCCGAGTCTCGGCTCACGGTGCCGTTGAAAGCCTACCGCAACTGGCCCAGCAAGTCCGCGAAGCCGTCCGCGAAGCCTGCGATAAGAACCTGGGAGTCTCCCCGACAGTCAATGTACATATCGAGGATATTCATCATGACGACTAACTTTTCTGCCGCCGAGCTACTTCGGCTGGTCACTGCCATTCCCGGAGTACGAGGAATCGAACCTGGGCTGGGTAGCACCCTGAAAGTGATCGGTAGCCGCATGCCGCAGGCCCGCTTTGGCGTAATCGTTGAATCAGGCTCGCGTCAAGCTACTATTGAGGTCGGCATTGACGAATCCAGGCCGGTCAAAGATATCGTACGAGATATCCAAGAGACTGTCATTCGTTCGCTGTCTCAAGCGCAGCAACACGATGAAGAACATTCAAACTCTCAAACCTTAGACTCAACCAGTAGCGATGACGAGAATACCCCGCAGGTTAGGGTGAGGGTCCAGTCCCTCCTGTAGGGGGTCTACCTCAGAAAGCAGCGGAGCCCCGCACTGTACACACAGTGCGGGGCTCCGCCCTATTAACCCTCGCGCGCCACAAAAGGCAGCCGCCCGGGTGTAAGTCTTATCGACCGGGATTAGTGGTCAGCACCAACCATCACGTTGGATGCCTTGATGACTGCGTATGCAGTCTCGCCCACCTTCAGGCCCAGCTCCTTGATGGACTCGTTGGTGATGGAAGCAGAGATAACAACCTCCGGAGCAATCTCAATCTTAACGATGCCGTTGGTTGCACCCTCGGTGATCTCAACAACCTTGCCAGCGAACTGGTTACGTGCAGAAAGCTTCATGAAGCCGTGCCTTTCGTTCATAAAAACCTATAAATGCTCTAAGTACTCTACACGCCGCAGCCACTCAGAAGCACCTTCCAACCAAAATATTACGCACAAACCAGGCAAATTTTATTTTCGGCTTCACCCACGCCCCGAACCCGCCCCAAAAGACCGGCAAAAACCAGCCCCACACATGCGGTTCACACCCGCCAAATGGTATAGTCAGCACGAACGCGAGAATCTTCGCACCCTCCACCGTCGCACCCCCGCCCTCGCTGACGCGCGCCCACACGCCGCAGCACCACCGCAGTAACACCGCGGAAACAGGGGAGCGGCGCATCCGCACAGATCGAAGAAGGAACCATGAGCGAAAACCTCAACGAAATCGAAGCACCCGCCTGCCCCGAATGCAGCGAAAACTACACCTACGAAATGGGTGAACTCTGGGCATGCCCCATGTGTGGCCACGAATGGGAACGCACCGCAGCAGGCGAAACCGAAGAAGAAGCAGGCTCCAAGGTTCTCGACTCCGTCGGTAACGAGCTCGTCGACGGTGACTCCGTCACCATCGTCAAGGGCCTGAAGGTCAAGGGCGGCGCAGACATCAAGGCAGGCACTAAGGTGCGCGGCATCCGCCTGCTCGAATCCCCCGTCAACGGCCACGACATTGAGGCGAAGGTCCCCGGCGCAGGCCAGATGTACCTGAAGTCCTCCGTGGTGAAGAAGGCATAAAGCGCTTCGCATTAGGCGCAGAAAAGGCGGCACCTCCCGCACTAGCTCACGCTAGGGGAGGTGCCGCCTTATGCTTTATAAAAATTGCTTAGGTTTTAAAAGAAATTAGCAAATATCTCTTTACTTTTTACCGGTCAAGCCCATGTACAGGGAAATGGTCAGCATTGCAGCAATAATTGAGATAATCCAGCGGATCCAGTCAATGCCGCTGGTGTCCGCTACACCCAGCTGGGTCGCTGCCCAGGTGCCGATAGCTGCGCCGACAGCACCGCAGATAATGGTCCAAAGAATCGAAATGTTCTGGCGGCCTCGCATAAAGAAGCGTGCAAGTGCACCAATAATTGCGCCGGTAATAATGGTGCCAATAAAAGTACCCATTGTAATCTCCTTGGGTTTATATATCTGCCACTGTGGCAGATAGTATGTTGTTTTCAATTATACGTAAATATGATGTAAGAAGAGCTTATAAGAGCTTTTATTAAGCTAAAAGCACCTTAGCGTTTTATCTCTAAAATGCTAAGGTGCTTTTCTCATCATTGAGATGAGTGTCGAATGTATCGAATGGTGAATGTATTGACTACTTCGACTTACGCCAAATCTTCAGAGCGCTACAAATCATCGGCAACTGCAGGGGCAGACGACCGTACGCAATAGCCTTACGCTGAGTGGACTGGTTACGCGCATCCAGAGCCATCTGAATGTTCGCGGGGAACACCGCAACAAACAGCAGAGCCGCCAGCAGACCACCAGCGCGGCGGGTCTTATCATTAGCCAGCAGGGCAGCGGTGCCCAGCTCAGCTACACCCGAACCGTGAGTGTACGCGTGGGCAGGACCCGGCAGGTACTTCGGCACAATCGAGTCGAAGGGATCCGGGATGATGAAGTGCAGCGCACCCATCACAGCGAGGGCGCGAGCCATACGAGTAGCCGAGCGCTCAGCGCTGTACTCTTTCCTCTTAAAAATACTCATGCTCCCATTATGCGCCCGTCAGAGGCGTATTCCTTGGCTCAGGGCACGCTGAACCGCTGCGTGTTTGACTGTCTAAAATGCGGACTTGGCACGTCAAACAGAAAACATTGTTCAAAAGCAGGTATGATAGGGAGCAACGGCACCACGTGCGGATGACACCCCGCCTGCCCTCACCTTTAGGTGAGTCGCCAGACGGAGTAAAACACCGGGTGCCTACCGGAACAATCAAAGGAGTTATACCGTGAAGAAGATCCTGTGCATCGCTATCCTGGCAGGCGCCGCATACTTCGGTTACAAGAAGTTCGTTGCCTAAATAGCTAGCCCTCGGGCACTCTACATATCCTTAAGCAACGAAAACCCGCCGTCTCACATATGCACCATATGCGAGACGGCGGGTTTCTCGTATGCCCAACCTCTTGGGCTTCAAACGCGTAGATTCGGGGCCGCGAGCCTATGAGGTGAACCGGCTATTCGCTCGGCGGAACCTCACCGGTCATCACAACCTTGTTCTGCGAAGAGCTCCAGCTGAACTCAGCAGTTGTGCGGCCGCTCGCGCTGGCGGAGCTCTCATCGCCCTTCACGTAGCGGTAGGTCACGCTAATCGAGCTGTCCGAGGTACGGGTAATCACCGGGGAGAACGAGTACGGTTCATAGGTTGCGGTACCAATGAACTTGCCGCGGTGGAACAGCAGAATGTGGTGCGCCATAGAGGAGATGCAGCAATCAGACGGGGAAGAACCCGGAATCGCGTCAATCCACGACAGCTCAGCACAGGGGTCGTAACCCTCGTACGTGCGCGAAACGTTCGTCCACTGATCCCACTTGCTCTTATTCTTCAACTCGCGCAGAGCCTTAGACACCACGGTCGACGCAGAATCAGACGCACAGGTGGAATCCTTCTTCGACTCAGACTTAGCCTCAGACTTGGAATCCGACTTCGACTCGGATGCGGTCGGCTCAGCATGAACCGTAATCGTCACCACCGACGGCACCGGAGCAGGCGACGAAGCACTCGGGGTAGCGCTCGTGGATGCGCTCGGGCTCGCCGACGGGGTCGGGAACAGTGCCTGAGTGGAGGTCGCGCTCGCGGAGGCAGAAGCGCTGCCAGAAGAAGACACTACGGTACCCGAAACAGCAGAATCAGTGCTTGCCGAGCAGGAAGTGACAACGAGAGCTAGAGCGGCGCCCAACGCGGGTAGAGCCAAAGCGGTACGGCCGGTGAAACGGCGGCGATTAGAAGACATGGATACTCCTGAAGATGCGCGGCAGCGCGCATCGGTGCTGGTCAAGAAGTGAATAGTGAACTCGTCCAGTATAGGGAAAAAGAGGCGGGCACGTGGTGCGCGCGGTCAATGCCGTTCGTTACCAGCGCCGTTCGTTACCGTGACATGCGTGAGCAGCTGCCCGGCAATAAACCTCTCAACAAAAACCGGCTAGCAGACCTTATCGTCCGTCAGATAGCGCACCAACCAGGCGCGCCGCGCCGTCGCAATACGCGCCGTAATCCGCGGAAAAACCCACAGACTAATAGCGCCCTGAGCCCACAGGACCATCGAAAACAGCAGCGGCCGGAACGCAACATCGCGCGGATCCACGCCGGGGTTAAGAAGGCGTGTGAGCGCATCCGATAGGAAAATCGACGGGAACATCAGCGACATCAGCACCGTACCCAACACCCAGCCCGGCCCGAAACAGAGCAGAACCCAGCGGGCACTCATCCGCAGGTTCTTGCGGTGCGCCCAGCGGAACTGCCAGCCGCGCAGACGGTACGGATACATCACACCCAGAATCGAGCCCAGGGACACCACAATAGCCGGCACCACAAAGAACGACAGGGACATCATGAGAGTGGGGGTCAGGTTCTTGTCCTGACTGTGCAGAATCAGCGCCAGCAGGGTGCCAGAAACACCCGTGATCAGACCGATTGCAATAGCCTTCGTGCGCACGAACAGGTGCAGGGCGTGCGGGTCGCTACTGCGCAACGCACGCAACGCATGCTCCTCATCGTGGCCCATCAGGTTCGTTGAGGTGACGTCCGCAACCATCCAGCCGACCATCACCAGCGCAAAACCAGCCGGGCCCTTAAACTCGCTAAACAGCCACGAACGCCAAGCTTCAGGGAGCAGGTACCAGCAGATCGCCGCCAGCAGGGCGTTACACATGAGCGTCTGCGTTTCCACAGGAAGGGGGCGCGTGAACATGCGGCGCAGCTCAGCGCGCACACTCGGACGGTACGTATTCTGCGGATCAACGAGGGCGCGACCCTCCACCCGCTGACGGCGCAGGTTCTGACGGAGTGCCCTGAAATTCGTCACGGGGTGCGCCAGTGGCGCAAGGCGGGAAGATACGTGCCTCAAAAAGCTCACCTGCCCATTGTAGAGGTGCCGCTGAGGCGAAGCGGCACCGCAGAAAATCAGCTATGCGGAAACTCCACCCACTAGAGCCTGTGTCCCCTTGCACACCCGCCGCATCCAAGGGACAATGAAAGCATGGCTGAAGTAACTCTACATAACGAACTCGTAATCCACACCAACGGTGACCTGCCCGCAGTCGGCGCAAAGTTGCCCGAATTTTCGGTTCTCGCGGCTGATCTCTCCGAGATTTCCTCCGCAGATTTCGCAGGTAAGAACCTGGTGCTGAACATCTTCCCCTCCGTCGACACCGGTGTTTGCGCAAACAGCGTCCGCACCTTCAACAAGCAGGCTGCAGGCCTGGAGAACACCGTCGTGCTGTGCGTCTCCAACGACCTGCCCTTCGCAATCGGCCGCTTCTGCGCAGCCGAGGGCATTGAGAACGTTGTGACCTCCTCCGCTTTCCGCTCCTCCTTCGGCGAGGACTTCGGCGTGAAGCTCGTGGACGGCCCCCTGGCTGGTCTGCTGGCACGCTCCGTGGTCGTCGTGAACCCCGATGGTAAGGTTGTCTACACCGAGCTGGTTCCCGAAACCACCAACGAGCCCAACTACGAAGCAGCCCTGGCAGCTATCAAGTAAGCTTAGTACGGGAGCCGGACAAGGTGCCGGCACCCGCATAGTACTTCCGTCAGGGACACCTGGCGGTACACAGCACAGCAGATACTGAACGTATACAGCGCATGATTTAGGGTTCACCCACACATGCGGCTGGCGACAGCATAACGCCCCGCCCACCCGGTATTTCGGGTGGGCGGGGCGCTTTACTATATCCAGACTTAGTGCGCGATTTAGACTTAGCGCGGGATTCAGACTTAGTGTGCAGAGTCGCCGGGATGAGCGGGAGTGTCGGCGGCTTCGGCAGTTTCGGCGGGCTCCTCATCCGCGACCAGCATATGCTCCGGCAGGGTGCCGCGGCGCTTAGCCACCACAAAACGCGACACCAGCAGCAGAATGTACACCACCATCGAAATCAGTAGCATTGACTGCGGCGACACCACCAAACCAACCACCGCAGACACACCTGCAATAGCCGCAGTGGTATGGTCTTTTGAACTCTGATAAGCATCGATGGCGAGCACCGCAAAGAGTGCCGTCATCACAAAATCCACGCCCTTGAGCTCACTCAAGAAACTTGCACCTAGTACGTAGCCGAGCGTTGCGCTCGCTAGGACGCTCAAATGCAGGCCCGCGTGAATCCACAGGATGCGGGAGGCACGAAGCTTATGGCGGTCCGGTCCGGTGTTCAGCGCGTACGCCTCATCAATGAGGGTGTACACGGTGTAGAACTTCGCCAAACCACCCCGCACACGCTCAATCGGGTAGGACAGGCCGTACATGAGGTGGCGCGAATTAATGAGCAGAGTCATCACCGCGATAGAGAACAGCGAGGCGTGATTCGACACCATATCAATCAGCACAAACTCCACCGAACCGGCAAAAACCAGGAGCGGCAGCAGGGGAGCCACCCAGAACGGCAGACCGTAGCTGTGCACCAGCACGCCCAGACCAATGCCGACAAAGAACAGGCCCAACATAATCACGCCGGCAACACGCATCGCCTCCGCGAAGCCGCTCTCGCGCGGCTGCTGAGAATCCTGCGCATCGGGGGAGGCGGGAACCTCCACCACGGGAATCATGCCGGTTAGCGGAAGCGCAGAAGCAATGACCTGCTCAACCTGCTGCTGGCTCGCCTGCTGAGGTGCGGGCTGAGAAGAAACAGCAGGGGAAGAAACAGAGTTCTTAGAAATGCTCATCGTGACCCTCCTAGAAAACCCAGTTAGCCAGCACAACGCAGGTGACGGTACCCGCCACCATGCTCAGCACCATATTCTTACGCCACAGGTGCGCCCCCACGGTCACCACCAGACCCGCCAGGTACGGTACCGCCGTTTCAACGGAAGAATAATCAATCTTTGCCACCGCATAGATGGCAAGCAACGCAACCGCGCCGAGCGGAATCCAGTGGCTAAGCGCATCCAAAAGTTCGGAGCCAGCCAGAGCCTTCTTCAAACCGAAGGGAAGCAAACGAAGCAGGAACGTAATACCTGCAGCCACAAGAATCGCGGCAAGAATATAGCCGGTGGTCACTTCACTGTTCATGAAGATTTTCTCTTTCTGCACATACTCAGCGAAAGACCCCGAAAGAGTGCCCGAGGGGGGGAGAATCCCTGAAAGAGGGGCGCGGGTGAAGCCGTGAAAGCATCCGCGAAAAAGGGTAGGGAGAGCCCAACCGAAGAAGAGGCTGGGGGCTAAGTAGTGCGGTAGGTACGTGAGTTGATGAAAGCCGCGAAACATGGAGGCGGAGGGTTGTTCCTCCTGCACGAGTTTTCTGCGTGGATAGTTCTGTGCAGATAGTTCTGGGCGGGTAGTTGCGCGCGTCAGTAGTTCTCGTGTGTGACCTCGGGTGATGCCGCTCCCGGTGCGGTGTTACTCCGGGGCGGCACAGCGTTCTGCGTCGCTAGTTTCCTTAGCGGTGTCTTTCATCTGAGTCATGGGGTACCTTCACCTCTGGGAGCCTCCGTGCAGGTTCGCGCGGGAGGCATTTTAGTAATCCTAGAAATAGAAAGAGGGGAGAGCGAAGCTCCACTCATCTATCCTAACCGGTTTCGAACACGTATGTAACGTTCTTATCGCTGTGTGGAAGCGGGAGCATCAGCGGTAGCGGCGCTTTCAGCCTCAGCCGCTACCTCATGCACAGCACGATGCGGCAGCGTACCGCGGCGCTTCGCCACCGGGAAGCGTGCCAGCAGCAGCACCACATACGAACCCAACGCCACCACCAGGAACGAGGACGGGGCAAAAATCAGCGCAACCGCCGCCGAAGCCGCCACAAAGAGCGCCGTCACACGATCCGGGTTAGCGCGGTAGCCGTCCATCGCAAGAACCGTGAAGATGGCCACCATCACGAAGTCCACCCCCTTCAGATTACTGAGGAAGCTCGCGCCCAGCACATACCCGAGGATTACGCTCAGAACCCACGACACGTAAATCAGCACGTTCACCCACAGAATGCGCGCCCCCGAACGCTCATTACGATCGGGACCGGAGTTAACCGCGAACGCCTCATCGCAAAGAGTGTGAATCGCCAGAGCCTTAGCCCAGAAACCCTTCACACTATGCAGTGGGTAGGAGAGCCCGTACACCAGGTGGCGCGCATTCACCAGGAACACCGTCAACGCAATCGACGCCAGAGGTGCGCCACCACTGACCATACCCACCATGAGGAACTCCACCGAACCGGCAAAAACTAGGGCAGATAGCAGTGGCGCAGTCCAGATCGGCAGGCCGTGAGCGTTGAGGATAATACCCAAACCCAAACCCAGCACAGCGATACCGAGCATCACCACGGAAGAATCCGCAACAGCCAAGCGGAAATCATTCTGCGTGCTCGTACGCCCAGTGCAGGGACGCCCAGTGCCGGGGGTCTGTGCCATAAAAGAGTTCCTTGTGTATGTTGTGCTCTTCAAAAAATCTACTGTGTGCGTGAGGGACTTCGAAGCTCCGCCGCGGTTTTCCAGTGTATAGGAGCAAGCGGTTGACCGACGAGAAAAAGAGTCCGGGAATAAAATAATGAGAAACACGCTTATAGTGAATGACGCTAAACAACGCGGCGCTGAATAACCTAGCGACCGCGCAGACAACCCGAAAGGAACCTCCATGGCTGAACAGAACAACGCTGAGCAGAACAACGCCGTGCAGACTGCAGAAGAGCAGAAGAAGGTGTACTCGCGCCAGCAGGAACGCCGCGAACTCGACAACTACCGCCAGACCAAGATCGAGCGCATCGACCGCCTGCGCTACCGTGCCTACGGTGCCAACGGCGCAACCCTCGACTTCGGTGTGGGCGAGGGCCTGCTGACCCCCGTCGAGCTGCTGCTCGCCGCGATTGCCGGCTGCTCCTCCGTGGACGTGGACGCGGGCACCTCCCGCCGCTCCACCCCCGAGGTGTTCGAGGTGCTCGCCTCGGCGCTGAAGCAGACCGAAGACGGCGCGGTGCGCCTCGACGACGTTGAGGTGGACTTTGATGTGCGATTCCCCGAGGATGAGCAGGGCGCCAAGGCGCAGAAGATGGTGGACCGTCTGATTCAGCTCAGCGAGCAGAAGGACTGCACCGTTTCCCGTACCGTGGCGCACCCCACGAACGTTTCATTCCACAACCTGGCTGACTAAAAGCCGGGTGAGCTGAATAGATCGGGTGAATTAGCCTGATAGGGAACCCTCCCGTACCGCTTATACATGAGCGGTGCGGGAGGGTTTTTCTGTGTTTTTGTGGTTTTGGGTGGAAAAGAGCCTCAAAAGCGAGTAGGATTGACCCTCAGATTAGGAAAACTTACGGTACGTAAGAAATCCTTAAGATTGAAGAATTTCTTGACCCAGGCACAAACCTTCGGCGACACCACCCGCAGCAGGACTAGACTGGACACCAGACTAGACCGCTAGCAAACGCACGAAGCAATAGCCTCAGAAAGAAGACCTGACATGGCACAGCCTACAGAGACTTCCGGCGCTGCATCGGAAGCCACCCCCGCAGAGGGTGAACTGAAGCGAGGCCTCTCCGCCCGCCACATGCAGATGATCGCAATCGGCGGCGCAATCGGCACCGGCCTCTTCGTCGCATCCGGTAAGACCATCTCCACCGCAGGCCCCGGCGGCGCAATCCTCGCCTACGCCCTCATCGGCATCATGGTGCTCTTCCTCATGCAGTCCCTCGGCGAGATGGCTGCGCACCTGCCCGTCCCCGGCGCATTCCAGACCTACGCGGCACGCTACGTGTCCCCGTCCTTCGGCTTCGCCATGGGCTGGAACTACTGGTTCAACTGGGCGATTACCGTCGCCGCCGAACTCGTCGCCGTCGGCGAGGTGATGAGGTACTGGTTCCCCGATATCCCATCCTGGGTGTGGGCGGCAGGATTCCTCGTGCTGCTGACTGGCATCAACGCCCTCTCGGCACGCTCCTACGGTGAAAGCGAATTCTGGCTCGCCACCATCAAGGTCGTTACGGTGGTCGTCTTCCTCATTGCAGGTATCGCCATGATCTTCGGCATCCTGGGTGGTAGCTCCCCGGGCGTCTCCAACTGGACCGTCGGTGAGGCACCCTTCGTCGGCGGCGCACCCGCCGTACTCGCCATCTTCATGGTGGCAGGCTTCTCCTTCCAGGGCACCGAAATGATCGGTGTGGCTGCCGGCGAATCTGAGAACCCCCGCCGCGACGTGCCCCGCGCGCTGACCAGCGTGTTCTGGCGCATCATGCTCTTCTACATCGGTGCGATGGTCGTCATCGGCTTCCTGATTCCTTACTCCGACCCGAACCTGCTCACCGCAGCGGACGGCAACATCAACATCTCCCCGTTCACCCTCATCTTCGAGCGTGCGGGCATCGCCTTCGCGGCAGCCATCATGAACGCCGTGATCCTTTCCGCAGTGCTCTCTGCAGGTAACTCGGGCCTGTACGTTTCGGCTCGTATGCTCTTCGCGCTCGCCCAGGAGGGTAAGGCACCGAAGATGTTCACCCACATCAACTCCGGCGGCGTGCCCATGAACGCACTGCTGGCAACCGCAGCTATCGGTGCGGTCGGTTTCATCGCCGCACTGCTCTCCCCGGATGGCGCGTACCTGTGGCTGGTGAACGTGTCCGGTCTGGCTGGCTTCATCACCTGGGTGGGTATCGCCGTGGCTCACTACCGTTTCCGCCGCGCATACCTGAAGCAGGGCAACAGCCTGAAGGACCTGCCCTACGTGGCACCGTTCTTCCCCGCAGGCCCGATTATCGCCTTCCTCATGTGCCTGGTCGTTATTGGCGGTCAGAACTACGAGGCGTTCCTGAGCGGCGACTGGGCTGGCGTGCTCAGCTCCTACATTGGCCTGCCCGTGATTATCGCGGTCTGGCTGGTGCACCGCGTGGTCACTCGTGACCGCCTGATTCCGCTGGAGCAGATTGACGTGAGCGGCATCGAGGTTAAGGCTTCGAAGTAACACGAACACTTGCGCCAGCTGATTGAATGAGCTGATACGTGAAGAGCCGCCGGTTCCCCTGACTGAGGGGAGCCGGCGGCTCTTTGCTATCCGCAGTTTATTCCGCACGGGTGGGCTAGACTGTGCGCCCTGTAGCTCTTAGGAGCGGCGGCGCGAGCGCAGAACACTCAAGCCAAGACCAGCACAGATTGCAGCAACACCAATGCCAACAATCACACCAACACTGGATGCACCGGTGTTCGCCAGGGTAGCCTTCTTGGGGCTGTCCTTTGCCGGGGTGTTCTTTGCCAGCGTGTCCTGAGCCGAGCGGGCGGCGGTCACCGAAGCCTCCTGAGCGGGCTTGCTCTGAGCGGGCTTGCTCTTGGGATGCGCCACGGTTGCGTCCTCCAGCTTGTCAGCGTTGGGGGTCTTATCGGCAACCGGTGCTTCCGGCAGTGCAGGAACCGTCGGTGCGTCGGTCGGGTTTACACCGATGGTTGCT
>NZ_KV821843.1:43197-77978 GCF_001815755.1 Rothia sp. HMSC061C12 | reverse complement strand
TCGGGTTTACACCGATGGTTGCTTCCGGCAGTGCAGGAACGGTCGGTGCATCCGTCGGGTTTACTCCGATGGTTGCTTCCGGCAGGGGAGCCACGGTGGGTGCATCGGTGGGGTTCACGCCCACGGTTGCCTCGGGCAGGGGTGCCACGGTCGGTGCGTCGGTCGGGTTTACACCCACGGTTGCTTCCGGCAAGGGCGCTACGGTGGGTGCGTCGGTCGGGTTTACACCCACGGTTGCCTCAGGCAGGGGTGCCACGGTCGGTGCGTCGGTCGGGTTTACACCCACGGTTGCTTCCGGCAAGGGCGCTACGGTGGGTGCGTCGGTGGGGTTCACGCCCACGGTTGCTTCCGGCAGAGGAGCCACCGTCGGAGCATAGGTCGGAACCGCAGAAACCACGGGCTCCTGCGCGAAAAGCTCAAGAGGCTTCTGAGCATCAAACGAGCCGTACTCAGCACCCTGAACGCCAGCCGCCATAGTGCCCGCAATGTACTTGTGAGAGGTATTCAGCGTCGCCGCAACATCCGCCGGGACCTTCACCTCCGTCTCAAAAGCACCGTTGTGAATCTGCGAAGCAGGTACGGTCACCTCAGCCACGAAGCGCATACCCGTCTGAGGAAAACGACCGGGAACCCACACATTCGTATCAGACACCACCACGCGCACACCGTGCGGGGTCGCCTCACCCGTGTAGCCGGTACCGCGCACCTTCAACACAGTCTCACCCTTGGTGTTCAGACGCGGCGAATCCACGTACAGAACCGGTGCGGCGCTATCCTTCACAACGTCCATGCGCAGAACCTGACCGCCACCGTAACCATCAACGATGATATTAGCGACGAAGCTGTAGTTCTTCGCCGGGTCAATCAGGCTACCGGGAACGTAATGGGTCGCAGTCGCCGTGCCGTCCTTGAACGGGCCCTCAACGCGCACCGTCTGAATCGGGTTCAGAAACGGGAAACCCCTATGGTTTGCCTCGTGCAATGCCGGGGCGAAAGCGGTAGTTTTCGCGGGCAGTTTCGACGCCTTGAACGTAATCTTGTTCAGACGCAGGGCAGTCTTCAACTCACGAGTATTGGTCTCAACCTTGTAGTTGTAGACCGTAATAACCGGTGGGTTATCCGGATTCGGGGTATTCGCTGCCGCAACAGAAGGCAGAGCGCACAAGCTCAAGGAAGCGGCAAGAAGAACAGAAGCGCCGGCGCTACCGTAGCGGCGGGAACGAGAAGAGTTAGCCATCATGAAGTTCCTTCTACATGGGTGATTGAGTGATCCGCACTCTTCCTGTATCGCGCCAAGTCGAGTGCGTATACGGTACCGCGACATCGCGGTTAATTACACCGTAACACGCACCTAAACGCATAAACCGGACATAAGATAACTCGCCGAAATATTACGTAAAACCAATGCCTACAGGGCGCACAATAGGGCGGATGAATAAGACAAACACGCACAGCGCCGGGTGGAGGATACGGAAATGCTAGGGTAGAAAGATGCCCACGCAGAAGAACCCGCAGAACCGAGTAGAAGCAGCCCAGCCCTCCCCGCCCGCCGAACCCAACGCTACTGAGCACAGCGCTACTGAGCACAGCGCCATCGACAGCACGCACCGCGTCGTGAACGTATGCGCCGTAGCAATCCGCAACCGGGACGGGCTCGTACTCACCGTGCGCAAACAAGGAAGCGACGGGTTCATGATGCCCGGCGGCAAACCCGAACCGGGGGAGACCCCGCTACAGACCGCCTGCCGCGAAGTGAACGAAGAAATCGGGCTCACCCCCGACCCCGCCCGGATGCACCACCGCGGACTCCTGGAAGCGGCGGCACTGAACGAGGCAGGCTTTACGGTACGCGCCGAAACCTACGAATACGCACCCACCGACGAACAACACGAGCTATTGGCTTCACTGGTGCCGCAGGCAGAAATCGCTGAGCTGCGCTGGGTCAACCCCGCCATGAGCAGCCCCTCCGATAGCGCCGCGCAGGCACCGCTGAATACCGAGCAGATTTTCCCGCTGCTGGCACGCACCCCGCTACCGTAACCCCCGCCCCTGACGTGCCCCCTGAACCGGCGGGTGGCACACATGAGGTACACAGGTGCATCCGGTACCCTCAACATAGCAGCATCTATCACGGGTAGAACGCATAGAGGCGCTCCACCCCGGAAACCCCCATACACCCCAAGGAGAACCATGAAGAAGACTGACTACAACCTCGCCGTCTACTGCGGGGCACGCTCCGGCAACGACCCGCTCTTCACCACCCGCGCCCAGGAGCTCGGCACCCTCTGCGCCCAGAACAATATTGGCGTGGTGTACGGCGGCGGCCGCACCGGCCTCATGGGCACCGTTGCGGGCGCAACCCTGGACGCCGGCGGCGTAGTTTACGGCGTGGTCACCCACAAGCTGGTTGGCCTGGAGGGCGTGTACCCCGGCCAGACCACCCTCGACATTGTGGACACCATGCACCAGCGCAAAATCGCCATGATTGACAAGGCTGACGCGTTTGTCGCCATGCCCGGCGGCCCTGGCACCCTCGAAGAGTTCTTTGAAGTTTTCAGCTGGCAGTTCCTCGATATTCACTCCAAGCCGGTCGCGCTGCTGAACGTCAACGGCTACTGGGACAAGCTCATCGACGCCATGCACTACATGGCGTCCACCGGCCTGCTCAACGAACGCTACCTGGACGAGCTCATCATCGTCACCACCCCCGAAGAGCTGCTGGAGGCGCTCGCCAAGGACCTGGAGCGCCGCGCCACCGAAAAGAATGCTGCTGAATAAAACAACGCAGAAAACGAGATTGACTATGACCACCGACCCTACGCAGGCACGCACCCTGCTGCTGACCTTCTTCGGTCCGTTCCCCGGCGTGCCTGTGAACCCCACCGTAGCGCTCGCCGAAGGTGCTCAGCGTCTGCTGACTCAGATGCGCCCGGACCTGAACGTCATCACCCGCGAGCTGCCCGTCAGCTACGACGGTTCTAGCACTGCACTGCGCACCGCCCTGCAGGATGTGCAGCCCGATGCGCTCATCAGCCTGGGCGTGGCGGTTGGCCGCGACGTGGTCAGCCTCGAACAGGTCGCTATCAACCTGGACTCCGCCGGTATTGAAGATAACGACGGCGACCAGCGCTGCGATGAGCCAATCGCTCCGGGTGGTCAGGAGGCGTACTTCTCCTCCCTGCCGGTGCGCGCCAGCTTTGAGCGTCTGCGTGCGGCGGGGGACCCGGTCGAGATTTCGTACACTGCCGGAACCTACGTGTGCAACCATGTGTTCTACGAGGGCCAGCGCATCAGCCGTGAACTGGGGTTGAGCATCCCCACCGGATTCGTGCACGTGCCCGCAACCTGCGCCGACGGCGAAGAGGCCACCGAAGACACCGGCATGACTGCTCACCGTGACGCCGGTGGCGTAGTGCGTGACGAGCAGGGCATCCCGCAGCTGCCTGAATCCACCGTGGTGCGCATTATTGCTGAGGTCGCCTCCGACACCCTGCCCGCAGTGGACTAGTAGCACGGCATATAGCTAGAACCTGTATAACAAAACCGCCGGATAGCCTCCCTAACTGGGAGCCTATCCGGCGGTTTGTGCATCCTATACCCGCAGGCTATAAAACCTTCGGGGCTATGTTTGAGCTACTACTTGGTGCGGTTCTTCAGGTAGTAGTCAATCAGCGAAGCGGTCGAAGAATCCTGACGAGCCAGAACCTCGCGGTCACCCTCAATAGCGGGAACCAGGTCCAGCGCCAGCTTCTTACCGAGCTCAACACCCCACTGGTCGAAGGAATCGATGCCCCACACAACACCCTGAACGAAGGTGATGTGCTCGTACAGGGCAATCAGGGAGCCCAGAACGCGCGGGGTCAGGCGCGGCGCCATGATGGAGGTGGAGGGGCGGTTACCGCTGAAGATACGTGCGTTGACCACGTGCTCTGCGGTGCCCTCTGCACGAACCTCTTCCTCGGTCTTGCCGAAAGCAAGAGCCTGGGACTGTGCGAAGAAGTTAGCCAGGAACAGCTCGTGAACGTCCTGCTCGCCGTCCTTGGTCGGGTGGACCGGGTTAGCGAATGCCAGGAAGTCCGCGGGAATCAGGCGGGTACCCTGGTGAATCAGCTGGTAGAAAGCGTGCTGGCCGTTGGTGCCGGGCTCGCCCCAGAACACTTCACCGGTTGCGTAGTTGACGAAGGAGCCGTCCGCGCGAACGGACTTGCCGTTGGACTCCATGGTCAGCTGCTGCAGGTATGCGGGGAAGCGGTGCAGGTACTGGTCGTAGGGCAGAACTGCGTGGGTCTCAGCACCGAGGAAGTTCACGTTCCAAATGTTCAGCAGACCCATCAGAACGGGTACGTTCTGAGCCAGGGGAGCGGTGCGGAAGTGCTCATCCATTGCGTGGAAGCCGGCGAGGAAGTCAGCGAAAACCTTCGGGCCGAAAACGATAGCCAGGGAGGTACCGATTGCGGAGTCTACGGAGTAGCGGCCGCCAACCCAGTCCCAGAAGCCGAAAGCGTTCTCGGGGTCAATGCCGAATGCCGCGACCTTATCCAGCGCGGTGGAGACAGCCACAAAGTGCTTAGCCACAGCCTCGGATGCTTCCTTACCTTCCAGAGCGCCAGCCTCAGCCAGTGCGGACAGCAGCCACTCGCGTGCTACGCGTGCGTTGGTCAGGGTCTCGAGGGTACCGAAGGTCTTGGATGCGACGATGAACAGGGTGGTCTCGGGGTCCAGGCCGGAGACCTTCTCAGCCACGTCGGTCGGGTCAATGTTGGAGATGAAGCGTGCGGTGATGCCTGCGTCTGCGTAGGGCTTGAGAGCCTCGTACACCATGACCGGGCCCAGGTCGGAGCCACCGATACCGATGTTCACAACGGTCTCGATGCGCTTGCCGGTGATGCCGGTCCACTCGCCGTTGCGCACGCGCTCAGCGAACGCGTAGATCTTCTTCAGCACGGCGTGAACGTCTGCGTCTACGTCCTGGCCGTCAACGGTCAGCGCGGGGGTGTAACCCTCGGGGCGGCGCAGCGCGGTGTGCAGCACGGCGCGGTCCTCGGTGACGTTAATGTGCTCGCCGGAGAACATTGCCTCGCGAGCCTGTTCCAGCTTGACCTCTTCAGCGAGCTTGACCAGCAGCTCGACGGTTTCGGAGGTAATCAGGTTCTTGGACAGGTCGACGTGCAGTTCGTCGGCGGTGAAGCTGAGCTTCTGCGCGCGTTCCGGGTCAGCGGCAAACCATTCGCGCAGGTTCGGAGTGAGGGACTTGTGGTGAGCGGACAGAGCGGACCACGCGGAGGTGGTCGTGGGGTCAATAGAAGTAGTCATGGTTCCATTCTCTTATTTTCGGGGGTCTCTGTCACCTCTTTCGAGAGTGATATGGGACGATACGGCGAAAAAATCGAAACCTGGCACGCTATTGTGGGCCTTGCAACATCAAGATGTAGAGTAAAACTTATGACTTCTTCACCTGAACACGCACCCGATGACACTTACGCACCGCGCTACCTGCTCATCTCCCGCGAAGGGGAAACCCTCCTCAACGATGACGGAACCCTGCACTACCTGACCGGTAACGATACTGCCGAGCCGCTGACCGAAGAGGCTATCCTTGCGCGCAGTGTGATCCGCCCCGCCGCCTACGGTGCTGACGCCCAGAAGAATAGTGAGGCAGAGGTGCACGTGCTCTACTGTGAGGATGAAACCCTCGCGCAGGTCGCCGCCGACCTGAACGACCCTCGGGTGCGCGCCTCCACCAGTGGTTTCCGCTACTACCCGGTCCACGATGACCCGGAAGGCCGCGCCCACTACGCCACCGCCCTGGCACGCCGCGACTACCTCATTGACATGCGCTACTCCGCATACAGTGGCGAGGAGGCGCCCCTCGGCTCCAAGGGCATCCGCCGCACCGCCTCCGGCGAGCTGGTGTTCCCCCGCATTGAACCCGCCGTGATGGCGCTGGTGATCAGCCGCGACGGCGAGCGCGTGCTGCTGGCGAATAACCGTCAGTGGCACCCCAACCGTTTCGCCCTCATCGCCGGTTTCGTTGACCCTGGCGAGAACCTCGAAGAGGCAATCGCTCGCGAAGTCTACGAGGAGACCGGCCTGCACACCCTCAGCACCGAATACCGTATGAGTGATGTGTGGCCTTTCCCGCGCTCGCTCATGATTTGCTACCGGGCGCGCGTGGATGAGAATGAACCCATCATCCATCACGATGGTGAGATCCGTGCCGCCCGCTGGTTCACCGCCGCTGAGTTGCGTGAGGCGATTGCTATTTCGGAGGAGCGCGGCAACAGCGACGAGGACGACCCCGCCAAGCTGGAGTTGCCCGGCACGAACGCCGTCGCCCGCCGCATGCTTGATGAGTGGCTCGCCGAAAAGCCCTAGTGATACACTGGTAGCTAAGCCCAACGGAGGGGGGTCCGTTTTGGCGTGCCCGGAAACGCTCTCATTGCAGAGCGGGTCCACTGGCATACACTCAAACCGGCAAACACCCCCAGATAACCTATCTGAAGGTACTGCCCCGTGACCCCCGCGCCTTCTAGAGCGCACCCGCTGGCAAGACTATCCCCTAGATTTAAGCGAGAAACTTAACGCATGTCTGAAAACACCGCTTCGCGCCCCGACCTTCGCAATGTGGCCATCGTGGCACACGTTGACCACGGCAAGACCACCATCGTCGACGCGATGCTGCAGCAGACCCACGCCTTCTCTGCCCACGCAGATGTTGAAGACCGAGTCATGGACTCCGGCGACCTCGAAAAGGAAAAGGGCATCACCATTCTGGCGAAGAACACCACCGTGTTCTACAACGGCCCTTCCGCCAACGGTGAGACCATCACCATTAACGTTATTGACACCCCCGGCCACGCCGACTTCGGTGGCGAGGTGGAGCGCGGCCTGTCCATGGTTGACGGCGTTGTGCTGCTCGTGGACGCATCCGAAGGCCCGCTGCCCCAGACCCGCTTCGTGCTGCGTAAGGCACTGGCTGCTAAGCTGCCCGTGATCCTCGTGGTGAACAAGGTTGACCGCCCCGACTCCCGTATCGACGAGGTCGTTGGCGAGTCCATGGACCTGCTGCTTGGCCTGGCATCTGACCTGGCGGACGAAGTTCCCGACCTGGACCTGGACGCTGTGCTGAACGTTCCGGTAGTGTACGCATCCGGTAAGGCTGGCGCTGCATCCCTGAACCAGCCCGCAGACGGCCAGCTGCCCGACAACGACGACCTTGAGCCGCTGTTCAAGACCATCATCGAGCACGTGCCCGCCCCCACCTACGACCCCAACGAGGTTCTGCAGGCACACGTGACCAACCTGGACTCCTCCCCGTTCCTGGGTCGTCTGGCACTGGTCCGTATCTTCAACGGCACCCTGAAGAAGGGCCAGACCGTTGCGTGGGCACGTCACGACGGTGAAATCAAGAACGTCCGCATCTCCGAGCTGCTGGCTACCAAGGCTCTCGAGCGTGTACCCGCAGAGTCCGCTGGCCCCGGCGAGATTGTCGCAGTGGCTGGTATCGAGGACATCACCATTGGTGAAACCCTGACCGACGCTGAGAACCCCAAGCCCCTGCCGCTGATTAAGGTGGACGATCCCGCGATCTCCATGACCATCGGTATTAACACCTCCCCGCTGGCTGGCCGCGTCAAGGGCGCAAAGGTCACCGCACGTCAGGTGAAGGACCGCCTGGACCGCGAGCTGATCGGTAACGTGTCCATCAAGGTTCTGCCCACCCAGCGTCCGGACGCGTGGGAGGTTCAGGGTCGTGGCGAGCTCGCCCTGGCTATCCTCGTGGAGCAGATGCGCCGCGAAGGCTTCGAACTGACCGTGGGTAAGCCCCAGGTGGTTACCAAGACCATCGACGGCAAGGTCTACGAGCCCATGGAGCACATGATCATTGACGTGACCGAGGAACACCTGGGTGCTGTCACCCAGCTGATGGCTGCACGTAAGGGCCGCATGGAGAACATGTCGAACCACGGTACCGGTTGGGTCCGTATGGAGTTCGCTGTTCCCGCACGTGGTCTGATTGGTTTCCGTACTCAGTTCCTGACTGAGACCCGCGGTGCCGGTATTTCTTCCTCCTACTCGATTGAGCACGAGCCGTGGGCTGGCGACATTGAGTACCGCACCAACGGTTCGCTGATCGCTGACCGTGCCGGCGTGGTGACCCCCTACGCGATGATCAACCTGCAGGAGCGTGGCACCTTCTTCGTGGAGCCCACCTCTGAGGTGTACGAGGGCATGATCGTTGGTATGAACTCCCGTGCAGACGACATGGAAGTTAACATCACCAAGGAAAAGAAGCTGACCAACATGCGTTCTTCGACCGCGGACAACTTCGAAAACCTGACCCCGCCGAAGAAGCTGACCCTGGAAGAGTGCCTGGAATTCGCTCGCGAAGACGAGTGTGTTGAGGTGACCCCCGAGGCGATTCGTATCCGTAAGGTCATCCTGGATTCCAACGAGCGTGTCCGCGAGTTCCGCCGCCGCGCCCGCGCGAACTAGTACAGCGCGAACTGATAGCGCGTTAGCGACTCACCTGCTGTAGCGGGTGCTGTCGTTGCGTAAGAACCGCCGCTGCCTTCTGAAGAGGAGGTAGCGGCGGCTCTGTTTAAATCTCAGGCGCGTTCGGGAAGTACCGGCGGGGTAGGGCGGAGAGAAGAACAAGGAGAGCGGAGCGCTTCTGCTTTCTGCCTAAAACCGCTTCTGAAAAGCCTGAACACCCCGCGTTGTACATGCGAGTGTGTAAGATAAAATAATGCGCCTGCACGGTGGCGGCACCCGTCCGCTACTCAACGTCTGCTGATCAACGATGTAAATTGCCGGCGCGCTTTGACCGTCCAAGAAACCCAACCCTGCGTATGAGAGGGAAAGCCTGTGTCTGAAACCGAGAACACTCAGCCTGATTCTGCGACCCCCAGCTACCCCACGCAGGGTGAGCGCATCGCCCCCGGCTCGCGCCGTGACCTGCTGCCGAATAACTACGATGCGAAGAAGGCGCGCATCCTGTTCGTGCATGCACACCCGGACGACGAAACCTCCTCGACCGGCGCGACCATGGCGTACTATGCGCAGAAGGGCGCGGAGGTGTACCTGCTGACCGCTACCCGCGGTGAGCTGGGTGAGGTCATCCCCGAGGAGCTGCATCACCTGGAGGTCGGTAAGCCCGGCTGCCGTGATAACGGTGAGGCGCTGGGCGAGTACCGTACCGGTGAGCTTGCCGGCGCTATCAAGGCACTGGGCGTGAAGAAGCAGTTCTTCCTGGGCCAGGAACCCGCCGTCGCGGAGGGCACGCTGCCGCTATACCGTGACTCCGGTATGGCGTGGGGTCCGGAGGGTAAGCCCGTCGCCAACCCGGTGGCGGCGGAGGATTCGTTGACCGCGCAGCCGCTGGAACCGCAGGCTCAGGCGCTGGTTGCCGCTATCCGCGCCCTCACCCCGGATGTTCTGGTCACCTACGATTCGGACGGCGGCTACGGTCACCCCGACCACGTGCGCGTGTACGAGATCGTGCACCGCGCCCTGCAGATTCTTGAAGATGACGAGGACCGCCCGATTCTCACCTGGGGCATTGAGGGTGAGTTCGATACGGCGGATCAGCGTCTGCAAGCTGCTATTTACGGTGATGGCACCGCCAAGCGTAAGGCAATGGAGGCGCACCGCACCCAGATCACGGTGGTGGACGAGAAGACTTTTGAGTACTCGAATAAGGTGCCGCAGAAGATTTCTGCCGTGGAGACTTTCCGTGTGCTCGACGGTGACCCGACCGCGACCGTGCACCCGAAGCCGCAGGAGGCTGGTCTGGTGGCGGGCGTTCTGACCGGCTCGATTCTGGGCATTTTTGCCGGTATCGCCGGCTCGATTTACCATGCCTGGGTCGTGTACGCGGGCGATACCGCCCTACCGCTGGGCCTGCTGGTGGCGTACCTGACGGTTTTCTTTACCGCCCTGTGGTGCGCCCTGTCGCTGCGCCGCGGCTACGCGGCGGCTGTCGTGGCTGTTGCAGTGTTCGTGACCGTGTACGTGCTCGGTTACGGTCGCCCCGATTCGCCGTTTGTTCTGGTGAACCCGGGCCATTCGGCGATTGGCTTCTACGGTGCCCTGTGGTGGTTCGGCGCCCCGGTCGCGGCGATGCTGGGCATGCTCGTGTACACGCGCGCTCGTGTGAAGGACGCACAGTATTTCTCGCCGCGTGCGGCGCATCAGCGTGCTCGCGCCAAGAAGTAGGCGCCAAGAAGTAGGCTGAGGCTCATCACTACGTCATAACCTAAGGGGAGGGGCGTTCCGGTTAGCCGGGACGGCCCCTCCTGCTGTTTTGGGTGTTGCGCCGCTGCTGTCTTCTAAACCCGCCGGATAGAGGGCAATAGGAAAGAAAATGTATGCGTTATTCGGTGAATTGTGCGGGGTGGAAATAGCGGCGACTTCATCAAAAAATTCATGTGACGAAGATTTCATTTTTGGCTTAATCTATTTTTAAAAGCCAGCCGACTAGCAATAACGCAAAGAAATACCAGGTCAGCCTAGCCTAAAAAATACCCCCACAAACCCATGAGCCCACTGTCTGATACGCCACGAAAATACGGTTAAACAGCCGGTGCGCGATAGACTATACACAGACTTCCCCGCCGGGTACCACCTACTCGGCGGTTTACTCTGTAGATTTTGCCCTGCAGCAGACGACCCGCAGACCGGCGGGCACGGGGCGAACAGCTTGTAGAAAGGCACACCAATGACCTACGTAATCGCGCTTCCCTGCGTGGATGTCAAAGACCGCGCATGCGTTGAAGAATGCCCCGTCGACTGCATCTACGAAGGCGAACGCACCCTGTACATCCACCCGGATGAGTGCGTGGACTGCGGCGCCTGCGAGCCCGTCTGCCCCGTAGAAGCAATCTACTACGAAGACGACGTCCCCGAAGAGTGGAGCGAATACGTCAGCGCCAACGCAGACTTCTTCGACGACCTGGGTTCCCCCGGCGGCGCAGCAAAGCTCGGCCCCACAGGCAAGGACGTGCCCTTCATCGCGGCGCTGCCCCCTCGTGGCGAGTAATCCCTGCGGCGAGTAATTACGGTATAACCGCATAGACTGACCGCACCCGCTAATGGGTGCCAAGAGCCTCCATCACAGCACCCGGTGCCCACGCACCGTCTAGGCGCTGGAATGGAGGCTCTTGCTGTAGGCACGCCAGCGCACGGACGCTAGACTAAAATGACGAAAACTATTCCCAAGCAACCAGGTGACACAATGACTTACGGCCTGAACCTGCCCGAATACCCCTGGGAGGCGCTCGCCCCCTACCGCGCAACCGCGGCCGCCCACCCGGACGGCCCGGTGGACCTGTCCATCGGCACCCCGGTTGATCCGACCCCGCAGAACATTCGCGAGGCACTGGCGGCTGCCTCTGACGCTCCCGGCTACCCGACCACCCACGGCACCCCCGCCCTGCGTGAGGCTATTGCCGAGTGGTTTGAGCGCCGACGCGGCGTGAAGGGCCTGAGCCCGGAGGCAATCATGCCCACGGTCGGCTCGAAGGAGCTTGTGGCGTGGCTGCCGTTCCTGCTGGGTCTGGGCACGGGCGATGTGGTCGTGTACCCGCGCGTTGCGTACCCCACCTACGATATGGGTGCCCGCTTTGCCCGCGCCGAGTCCGTGCCTGCCGACAGCCTGGACGAGCTGGACGCTGATACCCGTAGCCGCGTGAAGCTGATTTGGGTGAACTCCCCGGCGAACCCGAACGGTGTGGTGCGTACCGTGGAGCAGCTGCGTGAGGTTGTGGCGCAGGCGCGTGAAATCGGTGCCCTGGTGGCATCTGACGAGTGCTATGCGGAGCTCGGTTGGGGTGCCTGGGATGAGGCGCGCGGCGGTCAGCCGGTGCCGTCCATCCTGGATCCTCGCGTGTGTGACGGCGACTTCACCGGCCTGTTTGCCGTGTACTCGCTGTCGAAGCAGTCGAACCTCGCCGGTTACCGTGCCGCGTTCATTGCCGGCGCCCCCGAGCTGATGCCGAACCTGATTAATAGCCGTAAGCACGCCGGCATGATTGTGCCCGCCCCGGTGCAGGCCGCCATGATGGTGGCGCTGGCTGATGAGGCGCACGTGGCGGCTCAGAAGGACCTGTACCGTGCCCGCCGTGAGGTGCTGGAGGAGGCGATTACCGCCGCCGGTGGTCGCATTGAGAATTCTGAGGCTGGCCTGTACCTGTGGACCACTTTCGGTGAGCCCACCTGGGATTCCATTGGTCGCCTGGCGGAGCTGGGTATTATTGCTGGCCCCGGCGTGTTCTACGGCGAGGACGGCGAAGGCTACGTGCGTATTGCCCTGACCGCTTCTGATGAGGCGGTGGCGAAGGCTGCTGAGCGTCTGAAGGCATCGGCCGCTAAGTAGCCCCGACGGGTCTAACTAGCCCGCATAGCAGAAAGCCCCCGCACCCTCCCGAAAGGGGAGTGCTGGGGCTTTGCCGTATCTGCTGATAATCGTTGGCTGAGGAGCCCGAACGAGAAGGGTTACTTGCGGTCGCCGGGCAGAACGAACATCTGAACGGTCGGCGGGTTCGGGTTATCCAGAGCGTCCGGAATCAGGTTTCGGGTCACCTTTGCGGAGGTGCGCGACGCCAGCCTGTCCGTAATGCCGGTTGCTACAGCCGTCAGCACGAAGTTCACCGTCACGAAGAGTGCCGCCGCCAGAATCAGGGTCTGCAGCACGTTGCCGTCACCGGAACCGATGCGTCGCGCCGAAGCGAGCAGCTCGGGGTAGGAGATGATGTAACCGAGTGCGGTGTCCTTCAGAATCACCACGAACTGGCTGAGCATCGAGGGCATCATTGCGGTGAACGCCTGCGGAAGCAGGATCCGAATCAACGTCTGGGTCGGGGTCAGACCGATCGCAAGACCCGCCTCGCCCTGGCCGCGAGGAAGCTGCTTCACGCCCGAACGCAGCAGCTCAGCAATCACCGAACCGTTGTACAGAGTCAGACCAATGACCACGGCGATGAAGGGCAGCTGAGCAGGCGGAAGACCGCTGTACTTGCCCAAAAAGAGCCAGAAGAAGATCATCATGATCAGCACCGGCACGGCACGGAAGAACTCCACCACCACGGTGCCGAACCAGCGGATAACGCGGTACTGGGAGAGTCGAGCAATACCGAAGACCACACCGAACGCAACCGAGGTAACCACCGAAACCGCTGCCGCCGACAGGGTCGAGGCAAGGCCCGGCAGGTAGTAGGAACTCCAGGCGCGGGCGGTGAACAGATCAGTCCACTTTTCTGCCTCCAGCTGCCCCTTCTGACCCATCACGGTCAGCACATACACCGCAAATAGCGCGAAAAGGACTACCGCAGCAATGTTGAAGATGCGGATACGACGCTGCGCGATAGGACCCGGCTCGTCGAAAAGCACCGAAGAAGCGGCGCGGGTGTCATTACTGATAAAAGGGTTTTTCATCGCTTCACCGCCAGCTTACGGGATGACCAGGTGGTCAACGCACCAATGGGAACAACAATGATGACAAAGCCCATCGCAAACATGATGAAGATAGCAAGCACCATGTTCGCGTCGAACTCAATCATGGATTTCATCAGCCCGGAGGCCTCCGCCACCGACGCGACCGAGGCGACAGTGCTGTTCTTCGTCAACGCAATCAGAGTATTGCCGAGCGGGGTAATGGCGCCGCGTAGAGCCTGAGGGAAAATCACCAGGCGGGCGGTGTCGAAGAAACCCAGACCGATAGCGCGTGCCGCCTCAGCCTGACCCTTCGGCACGGTGTTCACACCCGAACGGATCGCCTCGCAGATAAACGCCGAATGGTAAATCGACAGGGCAATGACCGCGTACACGAAGAAGTTCGTGTCGAAATCGTGCGAGAAGGAGAGCTGGAACTGCGTCCACACACCCAAAATGGCGAAAGTCATCATGATGGTGAGCGGAGTATTACGGACAGTATGCACATAGGCGGTGCCCACCCAGCGCAGGGACGGGACGGGGCTGATGCGCATGAGCGCCAGCACAGTACCGAGAACGAACGAGCCAAGAGCCGCCCAGAAGGTCAGCTGAATATTGGTCATGAAGGCGCCAACCACATCGTACTTGGACAGGAGGGTGCCGAGTTGGTCAAAGAATGACATTCGTGAACCTCTCTAGAGGCCTAGGCGCAGGAGGTGCCCAGGTGCGGCGGGTTGGTTTCGGTGTTGTAGTGGTAGCCGGTGCCTTCGGTGTACTTGGTGATGAGCTTCTCCCAGGTACCGTCGGCAACCATCTCGTTGATGGCGTTGTTCACGGCTTCGCACTTGTCAGTGCCCTTGGGCAGACCCACGCCGTAGCGTTCGGTCGTGAAGGGGGAGCCGACCACTTTCAGCTTGCCCTTGTTCGCTTTGGTGGCTGCCAGACCGGCGAGGGTAATGTCGTCGGTGGTGACGGCGTCCACCACGCCGCCGTTGAGGGCGACCACGCAGTCGGAGTAGCTGTTCTGCTTGACCAGGTTCACGTTCTTGGCGAACTTGTCCTGCACCTTCTGGGCGCTGGTGGAGCCGGTGACGGAGCAGAGGTTCTTGCCGTTGAGGTCGTCCGGGCCGTGAATATCGGTGTTATCGGCACGCACGAGCAGGTCCTGACCAGCCGTGTAGTAGGGGCCGGCGAAGTCCACGGTCTTCTTGCGGCTTTCAGAGATGGAGTAGGTCGCAAAAATCATGTCTACCTGACCGGTGTTGAGCATGTTTTCGCGGTTAGCGGCGGGGGATTCGACGAACTCAATCTGCTCTTCGGAGTAGCCGAGCTTACCGGCGACGTAGCGTGCCACCTCCACGTCGAAGCCGGTGTAGGTGTTGCCGTCCTGGTAACCGAGGCCGGGCTGGTCTACTTTGATGCCGATGCGGATCTTGTGGTCGCTGTCTGCGCTGGAGCATCCGGCGAGGACGCCGGTCAGAGCGAGGGATGCTGCTGCGGCGAGTGCCGCGAGCCTACGTGAATATTTTTGCATGTCGGTCCCTCTGCTTTAGTGGTTGATGATCTTGGAGAGGAAGTCCTTGGCGCGCTCGCTCTTCGGGTTGGTGAAGAACTCGTCCGGGTGCGCCTCTTCGATGATCTCGCCGTCGGCAAGGAAGACGATGCGGTCTGCCGCCTTGCGGGCAAAACCCATCTCGTGGGTCACCACGATCATGGTCATGCCTTCCCTCGCGAGGGAGACCATGGTGTCGAGCACCTCGTTGACCATTTCGGGGTCGAGCGCGCTGGTGGGTTCGTCGAAGAGCATGACCTTGGGCTTCATGGCGAGTGCACGGGCGATGGCGACGCGCTGCTGCTGACCGCCGGAAAGCTCTGCGGGCATCTTGTGCACCTGGGAATCCACACCGACCTTCGCGAGCAGGTTCATGGCTTCTGCTTCTGCCTCTGACTTGGACATTTTGCGGATTCGGCGGGGCCCAAGGGTTACGTTATCGAGGATGTTCTTGTGCGCGAAGAGGTTGTAGGACTGGAAAACCATGCCGACTTCGGCGCGGAGCTTGGCGAGTGCGCGGCCTTCTTCGGGTAGTTCTTGTCCGTCAATGGTGATGGATCCGCTGGTGATAGTTTCGAGGCGGTTGATGGTTCGGCAGAGGGTGGATTTGCCGGAACCGGAGGGGCCGAGGAGGACGACGACCTCACCTTTTCCCACGGAAAGATTGATGTTCTTCAGAACGTGGTTGGTGCCGTAGTACTTGTTGACGTTGGCGATTTCGATGAGGTTTTTCTGCGCTTCGGGAGCTGCCTGTGCGGACATTTTGAACCCTTTCACGTGAGGTGCGTCTATGATGCGGGTTGTCTGTATGCTGAGTTTTCAGCTTACGCCTCAGACGGTTTCCTGTCTGCAAAATATTCACTTTACTGGGTAAGCAATGTGAATTTTTAAGCATGAATGCATAGTTATAGTATTTTTGACGTAAAAATATGGGTAAAAAACACCCCATCTTCACAAAAGGCTCTGACTAGGGAATATATTCTTCCCTTTCTCTACGCACTCACGAGGTGTCAAACGCCTTTGGGGAGGTAGTCACGACTTGGTAAAAATTTCGAAAAAAGCGCAAAAAAGTGCCCGATAGGTGAGATAACACCTATCGGGCACTCTTCAACACCCCTCACAAGGGGCTAAAACAGCTTAGGCTTCGTAACCGTTGGGGTTGTTCTTCTGCCAGTTCCAGTGGTCGCGAACCATGGTCTTAATGTCGCGGCTAGCGCTCCAACCCAGATCCGCCAGAGCAGAGGAAGGATCAGCGTAAGAGACCGCAACGTCACCGGGGCGACGATCCACAATCTTGTACGGCAGCTCCTTACCGCACGCCTCCTCGAACGCGTGCAGAACCTGCAGAACCGAGTAGCCGTTACCGGTACCCAGGTTCCAGGTGTGCAGGCCGCCGTGCTCAGCAATGTAGTTCAGCGCCTTCAGGTGGCCATCAGCCAGGTCAACCACGTGGATGTAGTCGCGCACGCCGGTACCGTCAACGGTCGGGTAGTCGTTACCGAAGACGTTCAGGTGATCGCGGCGACCCACAGCAACCTGCGCGATGAAGGGCACCAGGTTGTTCGGGATACCCGCCGGGTCCTCACCGATACGGCCGGACTCGTGCGCACCAACGGGGTTGAAGTAACGCAGCAGAGCAATGTTCCACTTGGGATCGGAAGCAGCCAGGTCAACCAGCATGTCCTCAATGTGCTCCTTGGTGCGGCCGTAGCAGGACTGTGCGTCCATGTTCATCTTCTCGATCAGAGGCATGGACTCGGGCTCACCGTACACGGTAGCGGAGGAGGAGAACACGATGGAGTGGCAGTCAGCCTCGTCCATTGCGTACAGCAGGTTCAGGGTGCCAGCCACGTTGGTCTGGTAGTACCACAGCGGCTTCTCAGCGGACTCGCCCACAGCCTTCAGGCCCGCAAAGTGAATCACAGCGTCGGGGCGAACCTGCTTGAAGAGAGCCTTCATACCTTCGAGGTCGAGCAGATCAACCTTGTGGAACTCGGGGGCGCGGCCAGCGAGTTCAGCGACGCGCTTGAGGGACTCCTCGGAAGAGTTCGCGAGGTTATCCATGACGACGACGTCGTGGCCTGCCTTGAGCAGTTCAAGTACAGTGTGGGAGCCGATGTAGCCGGCGCCGCCGGTAACGAGTACCTTCATGATGTCCTTTCGGGCTTTATATATCCGGAAAAAGTGCTCCGGATGGGGGACAAAAGCTGTTGAGCTGTATCTAATGGTACAGCTGTGCACGAGGTGTAAGTACTGCGGGACACTGTGCGCTTGTGCACTCTGGTGTGAGCATGTGGGAAGCGTTCTTTAGGTGTGTCGCCACTCGCTTTTGCCCAGCGCCTGAATCCGCGTATCAGCTGATTTCTGATCCGACTTCTAATCCCACCAGAAATACCACTGGCGGCTCTGGTGAATAAACTCCGTCAGCTGCTCAATATCTTCAAACACCTGGAACGGAAGATCGGAACAGAATGCGAATTGCTCGACCGCCAGATTCTTCGCTTCGATCGGGTCGGTGACGGGGCGTTCCACCAGAAACTCTAGGCAGTCAGCACCGTCAAGAGCCGCCGGGATGGCACCGTACTTTTCACGCCAATAGTGGGTGAACGCCAGCTGAGTTTCAGCGTCCGGGCAGTCATTCCAGCCGCCGAAGGGCAGGTACGCGGGAATATCGGCGGGGTCATCGGTCGGAATCTGCAGCAGGAGCATCTCGCCTTTCTCTTCTTCATCCAAAAGCTCGTAGCAGAGCAGAGCGGAAAGAGTCGGGGCGTCATCTTCGGGCTCCTCATCGGGCAGAAAATCGGAGCTCATAAACTCGTCAACAAGCTTGTTGAGGTCGAACTCGTCAGGGGCGTCCTCGTGAGTATCTTCGCCGTCACCGGTAACCTTGCGCAGCTGCTGGGCAATGACTGCGCTGCCGTACTCTTCGGCGGAGGCGCCGCCCCGGGCGGTACGGTAACGCTGCAGGATGGCACGAGTGTAGGCGCTCACCTGCTCGGGGGTTAGCGTCTCAACATCGTCAATGATGTCGTGCTCAAGGGACACCGCGATAACCATGCTTTCAAGCACCGTATCGTTCAGGTTCAGGAAGAAAGGGACGAACCCCTGCGCGCGCCCCAGCTTAGACAGCTCATCGTAACGAGCCATGGCATCAGCAGCCGAAGCGCCCATTGGAATACGCTCGTGCGGGTAGGGGAAGAGACGCGTAAAGTGCCGGTAGGTTTCGCTCATCGTCGACTCTGACTTAGTCGATTCGGGCATCTGAATTCCTCTCTGAACTGTATAAGCGGTCAGTCATGGCGGGTGCGCTGTACCCGATACTACCAGCCTAGCGAAAGCCCGAGCCGCCCGCCCTGAAAACGGTCATCGTAGCCGCCACGGATTCGCGCCCAGCCTGTGAAAGCGGCAGAAGAAGGAACACAGGGCACAGAAAAGGGGCCGGGATGCTTCACACATCCCGACCCCAAAAGATTGCAAAGACAACCAGCACTAGTGCACAGACTAGTTCAGGTGCAGCGCCTCGTTCAGCTCCACGGTGTTCTTTGCACGCGGCAGAACCTCAATCGCGCCGCTGATCGAATTGCGGCGGAACAGCAGGTTCGACACGCCGGACAGCTCCGCAGCCTTCACCACGCGCGCCTCCTGACCGGGTAGCAGAACACTCACGCGCGAACCGGCGGTCACGTACAGGCCAGCCTCAACCACGCAGTCATCACCCAGGGCAATACCGATACCGGACTCCGCACCCAGCAGAGAACGCTCACCAATGGACACGCGCTGAGTGCCGCCGCCGGAGAGGGTACCCATTGTGGAGGCGCCGCCACCCACATCCGAGCCGTCGCCCACCACAACGCCCTGAGAAATACGGCCCTCAACCATGGAGGTGCCCAGGGTACCGGCGTTGAAGTTCACGAAGCCTTCGTGCATCACGGTCGTGCCGGACGCCAGGTGCGCACCCAGGCGCAGGCGATCACCGTCGCCAATGCGCACGCCGGCGGGAACCACGTAATCCACCAGGCGCGGGAACTTATCAATGTGGCTCACGCTCAGGTGGCCCAGCTTGCGCAGACCAATCGCCAGCTTCTGGAACTCGGCGGCAAGCACCGGGCCGTGGTTGGTCCACGCAACATTCGCCAGGGTGCCGAACAGGCCGTCCAGGTTCAGCTCGTTGGGGCGAACCAGAGTGTGGGAGAGCAGGTGCAGACGCAGGTACGCGTCGACCGCGTCTTCGGGTGCCTCATCCAGGTTGATGGATGCGGTACGCACCTCGGTGCGGGCATTGCGCGCCGGGCGCTCAGCGGCCAGGTCCTCCAGCTCGTCCGCGATGGACAGGTCGGGAGTCTGGGTGAGGGAGGGAGCGGGGAACCACGCATCCAAGACGGTGCCGGCGTGCTCGCCAGAGACAACAACATTGACCAGTGCGACGCCGGAGGCGTAACGGGGAGTGTTTTCAGACATGCCTCCCATTATAGTTTTGGGGGTGAGAGCCCCTTCAAGACCGTCTCATATGCTCGATATCGGCGTTGTGGGCGTGGGGGTGGGCGCGGGCGAACCTGTAAGGTGGAAGGATGAGCGTTTCCCCCAAGAACTCTGAGCTTCACCCTGTACCGCAGCCGCCCCTGAACCTGGACGTGTCCATGCCTGAGCTGACGCGTGCCCTGCTGGATTACGAGTCGGTTTCCGGCAATGAGCAGCCAATTGCTGACGCCGTGCACATGGCGCTGTCGTTCTGCCCGCACCTGCACCTGACCCGTGACGGGGACGCCATTATCGCCCGCACCGAGTTCCCGCCGCTACCCGGCGCTGAGGGGGAACGCACCCGCATTATTCTTGCCGGTCACCTGGATACCGTGCCCTTGCCCACCGTTGAGGGTTCCCCGGGTACCGTGCCGTCCACGGTGCGTGAAGAAGAGGACGGGTACGTGCTCTACGGCCGCGGCGCAACCGATATGAAGGGCGGCGTGGCGGTCCAGTTGAAACTTGCCGCCGAACTGACCGCGCAGGACACCGACTACAACCTGACCTATATCTTCTACGACAACGAAGAGGTCGCCAGCGAGCTCTCCGGCCTGGCGCGTCTGATCCGCAACCACGGTGAGCTCATCACTGACGCAGACTTCGGCGTGCTACTTGAACCGACCAACGGCACCATTGAGGGCGGCTGCAACGGCACCATGCGTTTCTTCGTGCGCACCCGCGGCCTTGCCGCCCACTCGGGACGTGCATGGCACGGCGAGAACGCAATTCACGCCCTGGCACCGGCGTTGGCGGCGCTCGCCTCCTACGAGCCGAAGACTATTGCTGTGGAGGGCCTGGACTATCGTGAGGGTCTGAATGCGGTGCAGATTTCTGGTGGCGTTGCCGGTAACGTGATTCCTGATGCGGCGGCAATGCACGTGAACTACCGGTTCGCCCCGGATAAGACCCTGGACGAGGCGGTCGCCCACGTGCGTGAGGTCTTCACCGGTTACGAGCTGGATTTTGTGGATCTTTCCCCGGCGGCTCGCCCCGGACTGGACACCCCGCTGGCGGCTTCCCTGATTGAGGCGGTGGGGCAGGAGCCTCAGCCGAAGTACGGTTGGACGGACGTAGCACGCCTGAGCGAGATCGGTATTCCCGCGGTGAACTTCGGCCCCGGTGACGCTCTGCTGGCTCACACCGATAACGAGCACGTGAGCTTTAGCCAGCTGACCCGCTGCCACGCCGATTTGCGTGCCTGGCTGCTCAGCGACCGTGACGAGGACTAACCGCGACGAGGACTAGCCGCGGCGCTAACTCTGTTGGTGCTGATTCTGCCGGTGCTGGCGCTACTATTTAAATTTAGGTGACCGTCAGGGGTTGACGGTCCTGCATGATATGAGATTGACATGAACTTTCTTCTGATTCTGCTTGCCCTGCTGATTTCGGGCATTGCGGTGCTCTCCGTTGTGGCGCTCGGCGGTGAGCGTGCCGTGCCCGGTGCCGCGTTCTTCAGCGGCGTGGGCCGTGACGGTCTGGGCACCTTCGACCGTGTGGAGGATTTCGGCTTTATCGCTCCTCTCGTCGGTGCATCCGAAGATAACAAGGCACTTGAGAACGCACCCGCCGCTGAGTCTGCTGCTTCGACCGCAGAATCTGCTGATGCTAACGTCGCTGCCGCTGAGCCGGTTCGCCGCGGTGCGGTTCCCCTGTCTGATGATGCGGAGAGCACCTTGAGCGCGCATGACTTTGTGGAGAAGCGGAAGAGCCCGCAGGCTGAGGGGAACTAACGCCCGTGAGTGTTTCGCCTGAACGTAATAGTGCTTCCCCCGCGTATTCTCCCGCGCAGGGTGCCGCCATCCCCGCCTCCACGAAGGAACAGGGCGAGTCTTTTGATGAGTTGCTGACCTGGGCGTACACCGCCGCCGGTGAGCGCCTGCACCGGGTGGGGGAGCGTCTGCGTGCCCTGCCCGCGTGGCTGTCGGTACTGCTGATTTACGGTCTGTCCCGCGTGTGGGGCTTCATCGTGTTTGCCGTGGTCGGTCAGCAGCAGCTGCGCAGCCCGTGGGGTCAGCATCTGGATTATTTGTCGTTCATTAGCATCTGGGATGCCGGCTGGTATGAGCAGATCGCGGTACAGGGCTACCCGAGTGAGCTGCCGGTGAATGCGGCGGGTGTGGTTCAGCAGAATCAGTGGGCTTTTTACCCGATTTTCCCGCAGCTTTCCGGTGCTATTAGCCATGCGACGGGCATCGGGTACTACCCGGTGGCGGCGACGGTTGCTCTGATTGCCGGTTTTGCGGCGGCGTGGGTGATTTACCTGCTGTTTGAGGCGTCGTTGAAGGCGACCGGTTTCACAAGTGAGGAGTCGCCTTCTGCGCTGTCCATGTGGGCTGTGGCGTTGGTATCGTTCTTGCCGGTGGCGCCGGTGCTTCAGGTGCCGTATGCGGAGTCGCTGAACCTGGTGTTCCTTGCCGGTGCGCTGCTGTGCCTGGTTCAGGGACGCTACGGCCTGCTGGTTCCTGTGGCGGCGTTGGCGTGCCTGTCCCGCCCGGTGGGTGTGCCCCTGGGCGCGGCTGCCGGCCTGTTGTGGTTTGCGTGCTGGGTGCGTTCGAGCCGCCAGTCGGGTATGGGCACGGCGTTTGTGCGCCATCTGGGGCAGCTGGTCAGCGCCTTGGTGGTGTGTGCGTGTGCGCTGGTGTGGCCTGCGATTGCGTGGTGGGCTACGGGCCGTGTGGATGCGTACACCGCCACGGAGACGGCGTGGCGCGGTACCCATTTGGCACCGATTCAGCCGTGGCTGTCGCAGGGTTACCTGTACTTTGGGTATGCGGCTCCGGTGTTGCTGACTCTTCTGATTTTGGGCTTTATCGCTCTGTGTTTGAGCCCGCTGGCGCGTAGGGTTTTGGCGGCTCCGCTGAACCTGTGGTGCCTGAGCTATTTTGCGTATTTGATTCTGTTTTTGAATCCGCAGTCGTCGACGTTCCGTCTGTTGTTGCCGTTGTTCCCGTTGGTGATTGTGGTGGCGGCGGCGAGCCGTTCGCGGGCGTATCGTTGGGCGTTGCTGGTGGCGGGTGCGTGTGCGCAATGGGGCTGGGTTGGCTGGCTGTGGCATTGGAAGCAACTCCCCGGCGGCGGAGACTACCCGCCGTAAACCGCTGAATCTATCCAACGGATGTTTGAGACCGCCGGTGTGCTGCCGGCGGTCTTTTGCGTTCGGGAGGCGGGCGTGCCTGCGGTTGGAGCCGCAGCGTTTTAACCCGGCGGCGGAGACTACCCGCCGTAAACCGCTGATGTGGTGTTCTTAGCCGTGGGCGCAATGCCCTTCCGCGGTGCTGTAGCGTACGCCTTCTGCTTGTCCAGAGCTTAAAGACACGTCCAGAAAGCGCCGCGGGTTCGGCGGTGCTGGCTCGGAACTGATAATCTATATTCTGTGTTTGGTATTAGTGGCACCGAGTTGATTATTTTGGCCATCATCACGTTTGTGGTGATTGGCCCCGAACGCATGCCCGAATACGCCCGACAGATCCGTGAATTCGTCAAGACAGTGCGCCGCATGGCGTTCGATGCGAAGGACGACTTCAAGGAAGCCCTGGGCGAGACGGGTCTGGAAGATATTAACTGGCGCCAGTACGACCCCCGCCAGTACGATCCGCGCGTGATTGTGAAGCAGGCGTTTGCTGAGGATGACGCCGAGCGTGAGCGTGAGGCGAAGGAACGTGAAGAGGCGCTGCTGAAGGAGAAGGAAAAGTCGGAGAGCCGTGCTCTTCCGCGAGGCGCATACGCCCCCTTCGACGTGGACGCCACCTAAGATTTTGAAACGAAAGAACCCCGCACCGTGATGGTGCGGGGTTCTTTCTGTATCAGCTGTCTGACCGTCAGCTTCTAGATGCTTGGTCCTAGACGGCGACATCTCTAGACGGCTGGATCTCTAAACAAAGAGCGGCAGGCTTTGACCCGCCCGCGACTCGCCCGACTGCAACAGCTGCGAGGCGATGGACTGAATCTCTTCGGCGGTGGGGGAGTTCGGGTGGCTCCAGACCACCGGGGTGCCCTCGTCGCCGCCGGTACGCAGGTTCACATCCAGCGGGACAGAACCGAGCAGCGGTACAGGGTAGGAGAGCGCATCCGAAAGACGCTCAGCGAGCACCTGACCGCCGCCAGAACCGAACATGTCGAGCACGGTACCGTCCGGCAGAGTCATGGCAGCCATGTTCTCCACCACACCCACGACCTTCTGACCGGTCTGCAAGCTCAGGGTACCGGCACGCTCCGCCACATCCACCGCGGCGTGCTGCGGGGTGGAAATGAGTACCAGCTCCGCATTCGGTAGCAGCTGAGCCATGGAGATGGCAATATCGCCGGTGCCGGGCGGCAAATCGAGCAGCAGCACATCCAGGGCGCCGAAGTGCACGTCCATGATGAACTGCTCCAGGGCACGGTGCAGCATGGGGCCGCGCCACGCCACCGGCTCGTTGCCCTTGAGGAACATACCGATAGAAATCACGCGAATAAAGCCGCCGCTGACCTTCTGCTCACCCCAACGCTGGGCGGGGGCGGGCACATCCACGGTCGGCGGAAGAATCAGGTCATCCAGGCGGGTCGGGGCGTCGGTAATACCCAGCAGACCCGGAATGGAGAAGCCGTGCACATCCGCGTCAATAATGCCCACCGCAAGCCCGCGCGAAGCGAACGCGGCGGCAAGGTTCGCGGTCATGGAGGACTTACCCACACCGCCCTTACCGGACACCACGCCGAACACGCGGGTCAGCGAACCGGGCGCGGTAAACGGGTTGGAACGCTCCGGCTTGAGCATCGAACGCAGGGCGGAACGCTGCTGCGGGTTCATCGCACCCACCTGCAGCTGCACACGCTCAATACCCTCAACGGTGGCGGCGGCGTCACGAACCTGCTGCTCGATGGTGTTCTTCAGCGGGCAACCCTCAATGGTGAGTAGCACCGTGACCTCAGCCCAGTGACGGCCGGGAATCGGCTCACCGTGCTCATCCAGTTCAGGATGCACGAGCGCAGTCTCAACCATGCCCAGCTCCGTAATGGGGCGGCGCAGTTCGGGATCCTCGACGCGGGCGAGCGCCGCGTAGAGCGCATCCTGCAGGGGCGAATTAGCGGTCACGGGCGCCTCCCTCACGGGTGCGCTCTGCCTGCTGCTGTTCCTGCTGGGATTCGCGGCTCTGAGGCTGGCTCAAATCGCCTCGGTGGGAATCCTGCGTGGAGTCCTTCACGGAGTCCTTTGCAGAGCGTTCAGCATTGTCAGAAGACTTCTCGGTACCGTTCTCGGTGCCCTCAGCGCCCTGCTCCTCAGTCTCCTGCTCCTCAGCGTCCTTTTCCTCGCCCTCGGAGATATCGATATCGTCGATAGCCTCCTCCAGGTCCTCAATGTCCTCACTGATGTCCTGCAGCTGCTCGGCGTGACGCTCCTGCTCCTGCGCAATGTTCTGCAGTTCCTCAAGAATGTCACGCAGCTCGCTACGGACGAAGTCACGGGTCGCAACCTCACGCAGAGCAATACGCAGCGAAGCAATCTCGCGGGTCAGGTACTGGGTCTCCTCCAGGTTCTGCTGGTCACGCTTACGGTCCTCAGAGGCCACCACGCGGTCGCGGTCATCCTGACGGTTCTGCGCCAACAGCAGCAGGGGAGCAGCGTAAGAAGCCTGCAGGGACAGCATCAGGGTCAGCAGGGTGAAGTTCAGGCTACGCGGGTCGAACTGCATCTCCTCCGGCGCCAGGGAGTTCCACGCCAGCCACACGCCACAGAAAATGGTCATCCACATTAGGAACTGCGGGGTACCCATGTAGCGTGCAAAACCCTCGGTCATGCGGCCGAAAGCGTCCGGGTTGGGGCTCGAGAACAGCTTCGGCTTGCGGGTGCCGGGGGTGCTCAGCTGCGAGTCGCTACGTTGCGGGCGGGAGTCGCCGCGCTCGCGGTTGCGTTCAGCGTACTTCTTCTCAAGGCGGTCCTTGAGGATGCGCGCCTTATCGATGCGGGGGTTCTCTTCGGTACGGTTTGCGTCGCGGCGGTTCGATTCAGGCAAAGCGTCGTCCTACCTTTCGTACGGGAGTTCCATCATCGTAAGTGCGCCAGTCTTCGGGCAGGAGCGCATCGAGCACGTCGTCGATGGTCACTGCGCCTACCAGGCGGTGCGATTCGTTCACAATGGGAACGATGGTCAGGTCGTAGGTTGCCAGCACGCGTGCCAGCTCTTCCAAACTAGCCTGGTCAGAGACCGGCTCAGTGTCGGTGTCGAGGATGTGGCCGATCGGCTCGCTCGGCGGCACACGCAGCAGCTTCTGCATGTGCACCAGGCCCAGGTACTTGCCGGTCGGGGTTTCCAGGGGCGGGCGCGTCACCATGACGGCAGCCGCCATCGCCGGAGGGATCTCCTCGGCGCGGATGTGCGCGAGCGCCTCCGCGACGGTCGCCTCGGGGGAGAGGATGATCGGCACCGGGTTCATGAGCGAACCGGCGGTACCTTCGTCGTATTCGAGCAGTCGACGCACGTCGTCTGCTTCGTCGGGTTCCATGAGTTCGAGCAGCTTTTCACGCTGGGCGTCGTCCAGTTCGATGAGCAGGTCGGCGGCGTCGTCCGGTTCCATCTCTTCGAGGACCTGCGCGGCACGCTCGTCGTCCAGGTGCGACAGAATCTGCACCTGATCCTCGGCGGGCAGCTCCTGCAGAACGTCCGCGAGGCGTTCATCCTGCAGTTCGGCTGCGATTTCGACCATGCGCTTATCGCTCATCTCGTGGATGGCGTCCGCAAGGTCGGCGGGCTTGGAGTTCTCGTGGTTCGCCACGAACGCGGTTGCCGCCTGCGGTTCCACGTCGGTGGAGAGCACCGCCTCGTCCCAGTCGACGATGAGGGTCTCCTTGGAGCGGCGGCGCCACGTGCTGGAGGAGGAGCTGACGCGGGAAACGAACAGCTCGGTCACGCCCCAGTCGCCGTTGCGGCGCTGCTCAATGGCGACGTCCTCAATGACGGCGTCGCCGCTGCCGTCGAGCAGACGCACGCGGCGGTCAAAGAGCTCACCGACAATGAGAGTCTCAGAGTTGCGCTGTTCAAAGCGGCGCAGGTTCACCAGGCCGGTCGAAATGATCTGTGAAGCGTCGATACTTCGCACACGGGTCATGGGCATGAACACGCGTTTCTTGCCGAGCACCTCAACGATGATGCCGACAACAATGGGTTCGCTGCCCTTGGCGGGGCGGGCGCCCGCAATGGATGCGCCCAGGCCGCGTTTGAGCACGACGACGTCTCGGAGACGGCCGAGGCGGTCACCGAAGGGGTCAAAAACGTCGAGGCCCAAAAGGCGGGCAATGTAAATCTTGCTGGGGGTGCTGAACTTCGAATTGCTCACCTCTCTAGGGTACGCCCCGCCGCGGGGATTCGCACTTTGAGAAGCCGAATTGAACAGGTGTTTGCTACGCCTGTAGAAGAGCTGACTGCCCACCGGGTCCAGGGTTAGGGCGGGCGGTAGAATAGGAGCCATGACTTCTAACCTGCCGAATATTCCCTCGACCCCGCCTTCTTCATATCTGGCCTCGCGCCTAGCGCAGGCTCAGGGCAAGCCCCTGCCCGCCGGTGAGGCGATCGCCTCCTTCGTTCGTCACGATGATGCGCTCGCCGCTTTCGATGTGCTCAGCGAGCAGGATTATCCGGTCACGGCGCTGTACCTGGTCAATGACGGTATCCGCCAGGTGGAGTACCCGGTACAGCCCGGTTACGGTCGTGCCCTGATTTCTGCGGCGATTCAGGGCGCGTCGATGGGCCTGGTGTTTTCGGTGCTGTTGACTCTGACCGGTGACTCTTTTACGTCGGTGGCGCTAAGGTACGTACCGCTGTCGGTGGCTGTGTTTGTGCTGTGGCAGATGTATATTCTTCGTCGTAATCGCGGTATTCGTTACCCGATGCGTACCGAGGCGATTCCCTCGCGTACCGTGATGTACGCTCTGCCGGAGTACGCTCAGGATGCACGCCGCGTGCTGGGTGCGCACCCTCGCTTCTCGGCGGCGGTTGCGGCTGCGCGGGCGGCGGCGGCCCCGGAGGCTTCGCAGGCGCGGGCGGCTCAGAGTACCGTTTCGATGAATGGTGCACCGGTTCCGACCGGTGCGCCGAAGGCACCCTCGTACCGTGCGCAAGCGGGTAGTCAGCCGGCGCCGAACCAGAACCTGCCCGAGCGTGATACTACTGCGCAGAACGCGGTGGCTCAGAGTGCGGCGCAGAACATGCCCGCACCGGTTGCCCCCGCACAGCCTGCACAGCCTACTCAGTCCGCACAATCCGCTCAGCCTTCCGAACAGGAACAGGCAAGTACTGACCAGGCGACCGCTCAGAAGTCAGATACGCAGAAGCGCCCGGCACAGCGGTACGGTCTGCGCGTGGACGACCCGGAAGAATACGCGAAGCTGATTCAGCCCAAGCCGCAGCGTCCGACCCCGCGCCCGCAGGGCCTGCACGATAACTCCTCGCAGGATAAGTCCTCGAAGGACTCCGAATAACCGAACCTGCAACGGCGGTAGCCGCCCACAACGGCGGGAAACAGGCATAGAAGATACGCGAAAGCCCCTCACCGAACGAATCGGTGAGGGGCTTTCCCTATAAGACGTTACTAACGTAACTGGGGGGGGGGCTAGACGTTACTTCGCCAGCTTCGCCATCCACTCCTCAATGCCCTCAACGGTGCGGGGCAGAGCAGCGGAGAGGTTCACGTTGCCGTCCTCGGTGCAGAGCACGTCGTCCTCAAGGCGGATACCGATACCGCGGTACTCCTCGGGGATAGACAGGTCCTCTTCCTTGAAGTACAGTGCCGGCTCAATGGTGAAGACCATGCCCGGCTCCAGCTCAGCCCACATGTACAGTTCAGCCTTCGCCTGCGCGCAGTCGTGCACGTCCAGGCCCAGGTGGTGGCTGGTGCCGTGAGGCATCCAGCGGCGGTGCTGACCGCCCTCAATGGTGAGGGAAACCTCGGCAGAAACCGGCAGCAGGCCCCACTCTTCCAGACGGTGAGCCAGAACCTCCATAGCGGCGTCGTGAAGTTCGTGGAACTTACGGCCCGGCTTAGCCACAGCGAACGCGGCGTCAGCAGCCTCCAGCACAGCGTTGTAGACCTTCGCCTGAACCTCGGTGAACTTACCGTTCACGGGGAAGGTGCGGGTCACGTCTGCGGTGTACAGGGTGTCGTCCTCAACGCCTGCGTCCAGCAGCAGCAGCTTGCCGTCATCGACGGTGCCGTTGTTACGGATCCAGTGCAGGATGGTTGCGTTGTTACCGCACGCTGCGATGGTGTCGTAGCCCAGGTCGTTACCGTCGGTACGTGCCACGGAGAAGAACGCAGTCTCAACGACGCGCTCACCGCGGTGGTGCTCCTTAGCCTTCGGCAGTTCACGAATGACCTCTTCGAAGCCCTTGACGGTCATATCAACGGAACGCTGCAGGTTCTCAACCTCGATAGCGTCCTTAATCAGGCGAGCCTCGGAGAGAGCCACGGCCAGTTCGGAGTCCAGCTTGTCAGCCTGCTCCAGCTCCACGCCGGTGTTGTAGCGGGAGGTGTCAACCAGCGCGTCAACAGCCGGGTCAACGTTGCGGACCAGGCGGATGTTCACGCCGCCCAGGCCCTGGTTGCCGGCGTTCTTGGTGATAGCAACCTCAAGCTCGGACAGGTCGCGGGTACGCAGACCGTAACGCTCGGAGAATTCCTTCAGGGTGGGGCGGGGGCCAACCCAGAACTCGCCGTAGCGTGCATCCGCGTAGAACTCTGCGGTGTCACGGCCAGCCAGCGGACGGAAGTACAGGGTCACCTCGTGGTTGGAGCCGTTGTCGCCGGTACCCTCTTCGACGGGCTCGAAGATCAGCACGGCGTCGGGCTCGTGGTCGATGCCCAGACCGGTCTGGTGCGCAAACGCCGAGTGGGGGCGGAAGCGGTAGTCGCAGTCGTTGGAGCGGACCTTCAGCGGGCCTGCGGGCAGGACGAGGCGCTCGCCGGGGAATGCCTTGGAGATCTTGGCGCGGCGCTCAGCTGCGTAGTCTGCTACGGGCTCGCGGGTGTAGCCGTCATCTTCGGCAGGTGCCCAGTTTGCGGCAATGAATTCGGTGAACGCAGACGCCTTAGGGGTGCTGCGGTGGTCAGTCTTCTGAGCTTCGGTGCTCTTCTCGTTGTTCTCAGTCATGGGTTAATCATATCGCCTTCACCATAGGTGGGCAGGTGTTTTAGCGCTTTTGACCATAAGAGGGGCGCGGTGGGGCAGAATATATCTTTGACTTGCGACCGGGTACCCGATATTGCGCCGCCGATATTGGTAGGGTTGAATCAGAAGAGTAGATGACATGCCTTAGACCCCGCTGAGGTGGCGACGAACTAGCAGGGGTGGGGAAGGAGAGAAGATGACGCAGACAGAACACCGAAATAGTGCACCTAATGCGCAGCAGGCGCCGCAGCCCGCTGAATCGGGCGCGCCTGAAAACCTGAACCTTGCTGGGCGTTACGATCTGCATATTCACTCCGCTATCTCTGACGGCACGCAGAGCCTGACTGAGCTGGTGCCGCTGATTGCTCGCGCCGGGTTGGCTGGGTTTGCGCTGACTGATCACGATACGACGGCTGGTTGGGCACAGGCGGCTCAGCTGGCGGATGAGCACGGTCTGGATTTTCTGCCGGGTGCCGAGTTCTCTTGCCGTTACCGGTACACCGACGGTGAGGGCCGCGCACGCACGAAGACTATTCATCTGCTCGCTTATGGTTTTGATTCGGTGGGTTCGGAGTTGGCGCGCCGTGTGGAGGCGATTCGCGCCAGCCGTGAGGGCCGTGCGCAGGCTATTGTGGGCCGTCTTGCCGCTGACTACCCGCTGACCTGGGATGACGTGTTGGCGCAGGTGGGGGAGGGGAACACGGCGGTGGGTCGCCCCCATATTGCTGATGCGCTGGTTGCTGCCGGTGTGGTTGCTGATCGTTCTGAGGCTTTTGCGAAGCTGCTGTACACGGGCAGCCCCTACTATGTGCCGCAGGATGCGCTGGACCCGTTGAAGGCGGTGCGTCTGGTGCGTGAGGCTGGGGGCGTGCCGGTGATTGCGCATCCGATGAGTACGATGCGTGGACCCGCGTTGAGCCTGGAGTACCTGGGTTTGATGGTGGATGCTGGCCTGGCGGGTGTGGAGGTGTACCACCGTGAGAACTCTCCGGAAGACCGGGCGCGCCTGCTGGAGTTTATTGAGCGTCAGCGTGCTGCGGGCCGTGAGGTGCTGGTGACGGGTTCGAGTGATTATCACGGCGCGGGTAAGCCGAATCTGCTGGGTGAGAATACGACGGATGCGGCGACGGTGGCGCGTATCCGCGAGCAGCTGGCGGCACAGCACTAAGACGCAAGTGTGGGGCGGGTTCCTAATCAAAGGAACCCGCCCCCCATTCTTTTGCTTTCACCTCATTGCATATTCCCTAAATCTCTACCTGAAGGTTAGGATTTTTGGTACGCTGAGAACGTTCTACTCATTGGGGCGCACAAAGATTGTGCCTCCCCTCTGTTCATGAAGGAGCTATGATGCTTCGACAATTATTCACCCGCCCCACAAAGCGGGCCATCCAGGCCGGTGGCACGGTACTGCTGGCAGGTGCCATGGTGTGCGGTAGTGTTCCGGCGTATGCCACCGGGCATTTGAAGCCTCACGAGGTGACCCCCATTGTACAGCCGGACGAACCGGCAGTGACCTGCAACGACCGCGCAGAATATGAGTACTATCGGCAAGATGGTGAATTGGGGCGTCGCGTTATCTTTAATTGGGCGCAGTGCATTGGTCTGATTTCTGAGTATCAGAAGCACCAAATGGTCAAGAAAGATAGTGTTATCTCTCGTGGCCAGTTTGTGGAGTATTTGTACCGTCTGTCGGGTTCTCCTGAGGTGAAGAATCTTCCAGCTCAGTCACCGTACGGTGATATTAAGACTGATGATCCGCGTTTTCCTGTGGTGATGTGGGCTCGTGAGCGGGGCATTACCTGGGGTTGGAGTGATGGGAATTTCCATTATGATACCCCTGCTAGTGAGTCTTCTACTGCCTTGATGGTGTATCGGTTGGCGGGCAGTCCAAAAGTAACGGTAGCTGCATATGACCCTGAGAAGTATTTCCCCCCTACTCCTTGGAAGGAAAAATGGCCGAATATGCCATATAATTCGGAGCTTCATAAGGCATACACCTGGTTACACTATGGTCTTCAGAATCCAAATAATGAAGATTCTATTGAGAACGTATCGTATCGACGGTATGGTATCGTATCGCCTAACGATGAATTTGAATGGTTGGCTTACGCTACTTATGAGCAGGCTATCGAAGTGATTCGTCTAGCAGATAAATCTTTCAAATTTAAATAAACTATGTGCGCCTCACCTAATGTTAGGTGAGGCGCACATTTTAGTAATTTTTATTCAGTGATTGGAAAATCTTTTTTATTAGAAATATCTGCTGAATCCTCAGTAGATTTATAGACATACTGATTAATTTCAATCTTGTAGGGTGGGTTCAGGGAATTTTTAATAGAAAACTTCCATTTATCGTTCAGAACCTTGGGTTTAGGTTTGTTATTGTCTTCGTAGTCCATGTGGCATTCGTCGTATGCGTTTGCTCCAATAATATTCAAACGCCTAACACTACCTTCAAGATAGAAGCCCCACAGTGAAGCGAGGATTCTTTCTAGGGGTACTTCTTGGCTTGGCCCGTAGGGGTTGTCTGAGCGTACTCCCGTGAAAGTGCAGTCGCTAGCCCACGAGCTGATATACCAGTTCGCTGCCTCGTGGTTATGTGCTTTATCTGAGACTGCGTCATGCCAGCTGGAGGATTCACCGATACAGCCCACATAGTTATTCCTCGGCATGAGGGCAAACCATCCGTGACCACCGTTCTCTTGAGCCGTGCATCCTTGAAAGAGGTTACGCGTTCCGGCGACATACCATCCAGCACCGGTCTTGGCAGTATATTGATCGTCGGACTGGTCCTTTTTCCGCGTTACGTAGATAGAATTTTGTAGCACGGATCGGCGGTTGTACCAGCTGGTTGACCCAAAAAATTTGCATTGGGAGGCGTAGATTTCAATTCCGGCGTAGTTTTTCCCTGAAAGGTTGGCATCAGAAATATCTACTGTAAGGAACTTATTATCTGCGCCACCAGGATTATTGCCATCTTTGCGGCGTAACGGATGACCGACAGGTTTGCCAACCAGCAAGCCTTGGCGCAAAGACTTGCGGACACGGATTTTATCGACTTTCATACCTCGGTCATGAAGCCCCAAAATCGCAACACCCATATCTACATCCCAAATTTCTAGGTTAGAGAGGGAAGGGACAGCTTCAGGGTCATTAGGCTTACCCGTAAACTCAGTGTGTAGAATAATGCCTGCAACATGGGCTAGAGGTGCCCTAGTATGCATATTATCCGTAAGCTGCTGTACGTTGATATGCCCTTTTTAGGGGCTCGTGCGAATCCACATATCACGCACTCCGAAACGCATCGGACGGTTATCTGTCGCATTAGATGTCGGGTTTTGATAAGTTCCCGTATGAAAAACACCGAAACATTCATCAGAGGTACCCGCTGCCTTGGTAAGCGCATCTGTGGACGTCGCAATAATTCGGGTAGACATTCCATGCCCGAAAAACTCCACCTTATCGAGCAAGTGAATGAAGGGGTGCGACACCTTGTAAATACCGGCAGGTAGCTCAATTGACCCTCCGCCGAGCCAATACAGGCGCTCTGCCAGCTTGTTCAGCTGATCGGTGCAGTCCACTCCGCCCGTGGGGTCTACGCAGTAATCCAGAACATTAACATGAAGGCCGTTCTTCGCAAGATTATGGGCTGTGTACTCCCTCGCAGTATCAGTGTACGTGAGATATTGCAGACGCTTATTGAACTCGTCTAGCCGCTTCTGGGTATTTTTTACCCATTCTGGGGCGCGAGTCATGAACTCTTCAGTCTTGTTTGCTTGCTCCGCATGGGCTGGGGAGAAAGCTGAGACTCCTGCAGTGGTTGCGGCAAGAGCTCCTCCTGCCAAAAGGGCGCGCCGCGATGGCGCATGATATTCAGACATCGATGTCTCCTAGAGGTGAGTGAATTATTCGCCCTTCATCACGACGAAGTGATGTTAGTGGGCGAATACTTTCTGCACGTAGCACCGTGCTGCGCTGCAGAAGGTATCTCTAGTGTGTATCGCTTTTTCTTCTCTTTGCAAGAAAATTTATGATTTTTACATAAATTCATTTCAAGTTTTACGTAAATATTTTAATTTTCCTCAACATATTAATGAGGTATATAAAATCTATTGCTTTAAATATTTTTAACATTGCACTGAAGCTGAAGGAGAGAATGAAACTGTGTCGGTTTGCTCTGTATCTTGGCGATAGAAAGGGGGTGTGCGGCTCAAGAGAACGGCGGCCACGGGTGGTTTGCCCTAATGCCGAGGAATAACTATGTGGGTTGTATCGGTGAATCCTCCAGCTGGCATGACGCAGTCTCAGATAAAGCACATAACCACGAGGCAGCGAACTGGTATATCAGCTCGTGGGCTAGCGACTGCACCTTTACAGGAGTGCGCTCTGATAATCCTTACGAAGATAGTGACAAGCCAGAGGATAAATTTCCACTAGATAAGGCTCTCGCAGCACAATGGGGGTTCTATCTTGAAGGTGGCGCAAAGCGTCTTAGTATTATTGGCGCAAATGCTTTCGATGCTTGTCAGATGAGTGATAAGACCAGAACTGCGGCCCAAAAGAAAATTATGGGGGATAAATGGGTTCTTAAAATCAACTCTGAGCTTTATGAGCTATTAAGGATCGAAATTAATAATTTTAAATTTGAGGGAAAGCTTGTAGCGCCGAGAATCCCTAAAGCCGAGAATGAGTCCACAGAAAACTAGAAAATAGTTTGGTCCCCTGCATAGAAGAGCAGGGGACCAAACTATTTTTATAATCTCTTAAAATACGCCTCGAGTATCTGCCATGCGCAATACTTCAAAAGCCTGTTCATATGTTGCCTGGAAAGTCCATTGGCTCACTCGTCGACCTTCAGAGTCCATGCTCGCGACGTCATGGTACCTAACCGATTCGTGGAAGCCAGTGTACTTCTTATCAAAGCCGGCTCCAGTGTATTTCAACCAAACATAGGCCCGATGCAACTCTGAGCCGTAAGGAAGGTTGGGGTTCCGCTTGGTCCAGGGCTCTTCCTCATTCGGAGGATTCATATCGGGTAGCTTGACCGCCGGACTACCAGCTAGGCGGTATGCCATGATTACTGTCGTCGTTTCATTCGCGGGGGCATCGTAATGGAAATTCCCATCACTCCAACCCCAG
>NZ_KV821843.1:27187-43097 GCF_001815755.1 Rothia sp. HMSC061C12 | reverse complement strand
CCACATCACCACAGGAAAACGCGGATCATCCGTCTTGATATCGCCATACGGAGACTGAGCCGGAAGATTCTTCACCTCAGGAGAGCCCGACAGACGATACAAATACTCCACAAACTGGCCACGGGAAATTACGGTGTTTTCTTCGATTAGCTGATACTTCTGGTATTCAGAAATTAGACCAACGCACTCAGCCCAGTCGTAGATAATCTTGCGACTGTAAGTCACATAAGCATTCGGAAGGTACTTATATTCGTAGATTGCGCGGTCGTTACAGGTCACCGCCGGTTCATTGGGCTGCACAATAGGGGTCACTTGGCGAGGTTTCAGAACACCAAGAGAATATGCCGGCACGCTACCGCACACCATGGCACCTGCCAGCAGTACCGTGCCGCCAACCTGGATGGTCCGCTTCGTGGGGCGGGCGAATAATTGTCGAAGCATCATAGCTCCTTCACGAACAGAGGGGAGGCACAATCTTTGTACACCCCAATGAGTAGAATGTTCTCAGCGTATCAAAAATCCTAACCTTCAGGTAGAGATTTAGAGAATATGCAATGAGGTGAAAACAAAAGAGTGTGGGGCGGGTTCCTTGACCGGGAACCCGCCCCACACTCTTAACACGTGCTCTCACGGACGCGCAGACAAGACAGCCTAGACGCTCTCACGCGACGCATGATGCTGCAACACCGCACCCGCAGCAACCGCATCCCGCTGAGCCCGCGCCGCACGAGCCTTAGCCCGCGCCTGATGCTGACGCTGACGACGCAACTCATCACGACCATCAATACGCATCTTCTTATCCACCGCATCCATCGACCAGTGACGCACAAACCGGCACGACGCACCCTCAACCGGCTGCGTAGTCTCCGTGAGCGTATCCAACACGGCCTTCAGCGCATGACGGCTCGCCGCCGTCAACGCATCACGACTCGTACCGCCACGAACACCCACCGTACGCTTCGGCGTGAACAGCACACTCGCCCCACGCGGCACACCGCGATACTCAGCGAACGACACCGGATCCACACCCAGGCGCTTAGCCATCACCTCAATAGCCGGCGGATTCTGATCCACACACACGAACTTACGCCCCAACTGAGCCGCCGCCGCACCCGTAGAACCAGAACCAGCGAAGAAATCCAACACCCAATCACCCGGGCGAGAACTCGCCGCAATCATACGACGCAACAGACCCGTAGGCTTCTGCGTAGGATAACCCGTCTTCTCCTTACCCGTAGGCGACACAATCGTATGCCACCACACATCCGTAGGGAGCTTACCGCGAGAAGCCTTCTCCTCAGTCACCAGGCCCGGAGCCATATACGGTTCGCGATCAACCTCCGCAGTATTGAAGTAATAGCTACGGTGATCCTTCGCGTACACCAAAATATTGTCGTGCTTCGTCGGCCAGCGGCGCGTAGACTTCGCACCGTAGTCATAAGCCCAAATCAGCTCATTAATGAAGTTCTCACGACCAAAAATCATGTCGCACATAATCTTCACATAATGAACCTCACGCCAATCCAGGTGCAGGTACAGGGTGCCGTCCTGCGCGAGCAGACGATGCGCCTGCTCAATACGCGGCGCTAGGAACGCCCAATAATCCTCGAACGAGTCGTTATAGCTCGCCAGAGTCTGCAGGGTGCTCGAATAGCTCTTGCCCTTAAAACCGGTGCGGTCACCCTTCTCAGAAGCTTCCGCGCTCAACGTGCGGCGCGTCTGCTTCTTACCCGTATTGAACGGCGGGTCAATGTAAATCACGGTGAACGCACCATCGGGCAGCTCACGCAGATACTCCAGGTTATCTGCCTGTACCAGCAGCGAGGGGCCCTGCGGATCGAAAACCGTCGAATCCGTGCGGGGCGACTCAGCGGCAGGGGAGGGCGCGGCGGGCGCCGGGGATGCTGAAATACCCAACCCCGGCCCTAGCCTTCAGAACCAGCACGGTCAGCGCCACGGCCCTTACCGCGAGAACCCTCAGCACGAGAACCCCCATCACGAGAACCTTCAGGGCGGCGGCGGGTACGGCGGCGGCCCTCACCCTCCACGGGCTGACCCTCAACACGGCGGGTACGGCGACGCTGACGAGGCGCACGCTCAGAACGCTCAGAAGAACGTTCGGATGCGCCCTGCTCGGTACGCTCCGCACGCTCAGAAGAACGCTCAGAACGCTTGCGGCCCTCGGAGCGGCTACGGCGCTCGCCGCGGCCCTCACCGGAACGACCGTCGCGGCCACCGCGAGAACGGCGCGAACCCTTCTCACCGTCACGACCGCCAGAACGGCCACCCTCACGGGAACCGTCGCGGCCACCGCGAGAACGAGCCGGACGGCCATCACGCGAGTCGCGGGCGCTCTCAAAGAACTCATCGCCCATGCCCTCAGCCACACGCTCCTCGCGCGGCAGGCGACCCTTAGTGCCAGCCGGAATGTTCAGGTCATGGAACAGATGCTCAGAGGAAGAGTAGGTCTCAACCGGCTCAGGAACACCCAGCTCCAGGGCATCGTTAATGACCTTCCAACGCGGCAGGTCATCCCAGTCAACCAGGGTCACGGCGGTACCCTCATTGCCGGCACGACCGGTACGGCCGGTACGGTGCAGGTAAGTCTTCTCATCCTCGGGCACGCGGTGGTTAATCACGTGGGTCACGTCTTCAACGTCAATACCGCGAGCCGCCACGTCGGTCGCGACCAGAATGTCGACCTTGCCGGTGCGGAACGCCTTCAGCGCCTGCTCACGCGCAACCTGGTTCAGGTCACCGTGCAGGGGAGCGGCAGCGAAGCCACGGTTCACCAGCTCCTCCGCTACGCGGGCAGCGTCACGCTTGGTCTTGGTGAAGATGACGGTGCGGCCGCGGCCGGTAGCGCGCAGAATGCGGCCAATCATCTCGTCCTTGTCCAGGTGGTGCGCACGGTAGACGACCTGGCGGATCGACGCCTTAGTCTTCGAGGCGTCCTCGGGGTCAGCGGCGCTAATGCGCATGGGCTTGGTCATGTACTGGCGTGCCATCGCAATGACCGGGCCGGGCATGGTTGCGGAGAACAGCATGCTCTGGCGGTCCTCCGGTAGGTAGCTGAGGATCTTCTCAACCGACGGCTGGAAACCCAAATCCAGCATCTCGTCAGCCTCATCGAGGACCACGATCTTAACCTGCTTCAGGTTCAGGAAGCCCTGCTGGTACAGGTCGATAATGCGGCCGGGGGTGCCCACCGCAACCTCCAAGCCGCGGCGCAGCAGCTCAGCCTGAGGCTCAATCGGCACACCACCGTACAGGGTGGCGACGCGGGCGTTGCGCAGCTTCGCAGCAATCGCCAGGTCCTCGCCCACCTGAATAGCAAGCTCACGGGTCGGAACCAGAATCAGCGCCTGAGGTGCGCCGGGGTACTCCAAATCAGCCCAACCCTCATCGTCGCGGCCGACCACACGCTGAATGGTGGGCAGACCGAAGCCGAGGGTCTTACCGGTACCGGTCTTTGCCTGACCAATGATGTCCTGGCCAGACAGAGCCACGGGAAGAGTCAGCTCCTGGATGGGGAAGGGGGAGGTAATGCCAACTGCCGCGAGGGCGTCGCTAATATCCTGGCGAACGCCGAAGTCGGCGAAGGACTTTGCAGTCTGAGTGGTTTCCTGCGTGTTCGTTTCAGTCACTGGACCGTATCTTTCTACCCCTGCTCGGGGTGTGTTTCTCCCCGTAACGGGGTGTACCAGTCAGCGCCTCAACGGTGGAGGCGGTGACGGGCGGGCGTCGAAAGCCGGCCGCGGGAAATTCTTACACGGGAAATTCTTACCGAGACGCCGCCTGCACGCATGGTTATTACTCATGGTTCATTCATGATGAGAAGGCGGTGCAGCCTCGGGGTCTTGAAAGGGGTACGACCGGTCATTCACTTAACCCCTCAATATTAACCTGGATTTGCTTCCGGCGCACCCCCGACCGGTTGTGGCGTGCGCCCGTGATGGGCGATATACCGCCCCAAAACCGGGTGCCGCGAGGTTTTTGTGTAGGCGGTTTAAAATGCAAACCCCCGCATTCGGCACGGCGTAACCACGTGGCGCATAAAGCGCACGCACACAGCGCATAAAGCGCGGTTACGTATCGTGACGGATGCGGGGAAAGCTCAAGCTAAAGGGGGTTCAGCTACCGAACTAATTAGGCGCCGATACCGAAACCAACGTGACGCTTAGCGTCAGAACCCAGCTCGACGTAGCCAATCTGAGCGCCAGAAATCAGGGTGGTGTTGCCCTTATCATCCATAATCTGCAGCAGCGAGCCATCCTCAATAGCCTTCGAGACCTTCTCCATGAGGATTTCCTTAGCCTCACTGGTCTCAACAACGATTTCGCGGGCGATGTGGCGAATGCCAATCTTGATTTCCATGAGTCTCCTCGCAGAATAGTCCGGCGCAACCAAACGTGCGACGGGTATGGGAACTATCTTATCTAGCATCTACTCTAGCGCGAATGCGCCCATCGGCACCGTGAACGGGCGGTACTTCGCCCGGGGCTAATAAAATAGGCTAATAAAATACTCGCCGCCGGATGCGCGAAAACCTACGTGAAAACGCCGGGAAGAGCGGGGGAGAAGAAGCTCTTAAGACTCCTCCACCTGAATACCGTAGAGGGTCTCCAGCGCCTGCACGTAATCCTCTGCGCGGCCCTCCGACGCCAGCTTCTTGGCGCGCACTGTCGGGGTGTGCAGCAGGGACTTCACCATGCGGCGCATCGCCAGCTCGAACTGCTCCGTCGCCGCACCGCAACCAAACTGGTTACGTACCTTCTCCAGCTCAGAATCCAGCACATCCATAGTGTGTGAGCGCAGCGCAACAATCGCGGAGTCAATCGTGCGGGAGCGCTGACGGGATAGGAACGCCGCCAGCTCAGACTCCACGATGCGCGTAGCCGTCGCCACGGACTCCTCGGTCTCCTCGGGTGCGGCAAGGCGCACCGATTCGAGGGTAATCAGCTCAACGTTCGGCAGGTCGGCGACCGACGGATCAAAGTCACGTGAAAGAGCAAGGTCAAGAATCGTGTGGTGGCCGCCCGGAATCTGCTCGGGAAGCAGCGGATCGGAGCCGCCAGAGCAGCCAATAATGACGTCGGCAGAGGCCATGGCCTGCTCCATGCCGTCCACCGGCACCGCAGAAACCTCGCGCTTCGCCGCGAACTCGGCGGCACGACCCGAACGGGAATTGACCCAAATATCGGTGCAACCGCGCTCACGCAGAGCCGCAATGGTTGCACCCGCATAAGCACCCGTACCAAAAATTAGGGCGCGTCGGGTCGACCAGTCCTTCTCGGCAACCTCATCCGCAAGATCGAGGGCAACAGACACAATGGAGCGGCCCTGAGCGCCAAGCGCCGTATGCTGACCCACCTGACGAGCCGTATGCGCCGCATGCTCAAACAGTTGAACCAGCTCACCGGGAAGGGGTACGCCGTCCTCTTGCGCCTTCGCCTGCGCGGCGGCCAGGGCGCGGCGCACCTGACCGGTGATTTCGCGCTCGCCGACCACGGCAGATTCCAGGCCGGAGGCGACCGTCAGCAGGTGGCGTGCAGCCTCATCATCGGCGTACACGTCGAAGCTGGAATCAACCAGTTCTTGATCCAGGCCGGAGGTGCGCGCGATCGAATCAGCAATCAGCTCACGAACCATGTTTACATGGGCGGATACGTGTAGCTGAACATACATTTCAAGACGGTTACAGGTGGCAAGAACGACTGCACCCTTCACGCCCAGCTGGCGTGCCATATCGCCCGCCAGAACATCGGGTACGCCGGAGGCACCGGCGCTCAACGCAGCGACGGTGGTCAGATCAACGGTGTGGTGCGATGCCACAAATGCATAAGTACTCACTAGAGATTAATCATAACCACGCCGACTAAGCCCCTGTAAAGCTCACAGAACCTAAGTTCCATCATCGTAGGGGGCAAGAAAATCTGCACAGTGGGGGAGCGGGCACAAAGAGTAGGCACGAACTAAGGTTTCCCTCACCGCTAAGAAAGCCACCATTAGGTAAGAGTCACCATGACATAGTGTCGCAAAAACGCCCACATAAACCTGTCACACTAGAGACTATGAGCGAAAACCAGCACACCACCCCCGCATCGGAAAAGGGCCCCGCACAGGCACCCTCCCTGCCCGCACACCCCACTGACGCCCAGCGACCCCTGCTCACCGACGAGCAGCTCGCACACCTACCCGCCAACCACCCCCTGCGCGCAGGCACCACCGCCGACTCGCCCATGCTCCGCGCCCTCACCGGCCGCCCCTCCAGCCACCGACCCGTCTGGTTCATGCGCCAGGCAGGCCGCTCCCTGCCCGAATACCGCCAGGTACGCGAAGGCATCCCCATGCTGGACGCCTGCCTCACCCCCGACCTCGCCGCAGAAATCACCGTGCAGCCCGTCCGCCGCCACAAGGTCGACGCCGGCATCTTCTTCTCCGACATCGTCATCCCCATGAAGCTCGCGGGCGTCAACGTCGACATCGTGCCCGGTAAGGGCCCCGTACTCGACCAGCCCGTACGCACCCTCGACGAGGTGCGCGCCCTGCCCGAACTCAAAGACAGCGACCTCGACCCCATCCGCGAAGCCGTCGCCGCCACCGTAGAAATGCTCGGCGACACCCCGCTCATCGGCTTCGCCGGAGCCCCCTTCACCGTCGCCGCCTACATGGTCGAAGGCGGCCCCTCCCGCGACCACCTGCGCCCGCGCACCATGATGCACGCCGACCCCGCCGCCTGGCACGAACTCGCCGCCTGGGCGGCCCGCACCGCAGGCCAGTTCCTGCGCGCACAGATTGAGGCGGGCGCATCCGCCGTGCAGCTCTTCGACTCCTGGGCAGGCTCCCTCGGCGAAAGCGACTACCGCCGCTACGTGCAGGCACACTCCGCAACCGCCCTCGATATGGTGCGCGAATACGGCGTGCCGCGCATCCACTTCGGCACCGGAACCACCGCCCTGCTACCCGCCATGCACGAAGCTGGCGCAGACGTCATCGGCGTGGACTACCGCCTGCCGCTGTCCGCAGCGAATACCCTGCTCAACGGCGCCGTACCCCTGCAGGGCAACATCGACCCGGCACTGCTCGCCGCAGGCAGCGAAAACCTCTACGCACACGTAGACGAAGTGCTCGCAGAAGGCAACGCCGCCCCCTCGCACGTGGTCAACCTCGGCCACGGCGTACCCCCGACCACCGACCCGCAGGTGCTCACCGACCTCGTGGCATATATCCACGAACGCACCGCGCAGGCATAGGATAAATAACGATAAATAGACGGCGCAGATGCCGGACACCCTCCGGCATCTGCACCGAACATCTGCACCCCGAACCAACCACCACACCCGTTACCCCCCCCCAAAAAAGGGCAACTCCACCGCAGACAGACCGAAGGAGAACCACCATGGGCCACACCAACCAGGCACCGCACCGCACCGCACAGGTCAGTTCCTCCGCCGCGCCCCAGAACGCACGAGCTTTCACCCGCAACGAGAAGGCACCCACCGCCATCGTCATCGGCGGCGGCCCCTCCGGCCTGATCTCCGCACGCCGCCTCGCCGCAGCCGGTATGCGCGTCACCCTGCTCGAACAGCGCCACCACCTCGGCGGTGCCGTTGGTGCCCACGAAGTTGGCGGCCTTCTGCTGGACTCCGGCGCAGAATCCTTCGCAACCCGCAGCCCCATTGTCAGCGACCTCGTCAAGGAACTCGGCCTGGGCGACCAGATCGTCACCCCCAACTCCTACGGCTCCTGGCTGTACCTGCCGCAGGGCGCCCGTCGCACCCCCAGCACCGGCATCATGGGCATCCCCGGCAATGTGAACGATAAGTCGCTGATCCCCGTCATCGGTAAGAACGGTCTGCGCCGCGCCCAGGTGGACAAGTTCCTCCCCGTCTCCGCGGGCGAGAACGCGAAGACCCTCGGTGAGCTCGTGCGCATCCGCATGGGCCAGAAAGTGCTCGACAACCTCGTCGCACCCGTAGTCTCCGGCGTGTACTCCACCCACCCCGATAAGCTCGACGTCGATGCGACCATCCCCGGTCTGCGCGAAGCCTTCCGCAAGCACCGCTCCCTCGCCGCTGCAGCGCACGCTTTCCGCTCGGCAGCCCCCGCAGGCTCACAGGTCGCCGGTATTGTGGGCGGCATGAACCAGCTGTCCGAACGTCTCGTCGAAGACCTGTACGCCTCCGGTGTTCGCATCGTCACCGGATTCGACGTCATCGCCGTTGACCGCGACGAATCCACCGGCCAGTGGTTCATCATCCAGCGCCACACCACCGACGGCGAAAACACCCCCCTCTACGCCGACTACCTGGTGCTCGCCACCGACGGCCCGACCGTGGCACGACTCATCGGCCCGCACGTCTCCACCGCCCTACCCGCCCTGGAACCCGGCCCCGAAGTCGCCCTCGTCACCCTCGTCGTTGATGCCCCCGCCTTGGACAAGCACCCCCGCGGCACCGGCCTGCTCGTCTCCGAAGAAGCCACCGCCGTACGCGCCAAGGCACTCACCCACGCCACCGCCAAATGGCAGTGGGTCGCCGAGGCCGCAGGCCCCGGACGCCACGTGGTACGCCTGTCCTACGGCCGCGGCGGCGAAGACTCCCGCTTCTCCGAAGTCGCCCTCGCAGACGAGCAGCTCATCACCCTCGCCCTGCGCGACGCAAGTCGCATGATGGACGTAGCCCTCACCCACAACAACCTCGTCGACGCGGACGTGGTGCGTTGGCGCGGCGTACTGCCCGCCTCCACCCCCGGCCACCGCGACCGAGTCAAGGAATTCCGCGAACGCGCCAGCGAACTCGGAACCCTCAGCACCGTCGGCTCCTGGGCGGCAGGCTCCGGCCTGGTCTTAACCGTCAAAGACACCTACGAGCAGATGGACCGCCTCATCTACCACGCGGCACAGGACTGGGAAGGCGTCACCTCCCCGAAAGCCGCAACCGCCAAGTAGACGGCGCAGCCGCGGCAGAAGCTCAGCCAATAACTCAGCTCAGCCAGTAACTAGACCAAAAAATTGAGAAAACGCGCAGCTACGGAAGCCGCGCCTCCAGCACAGCGAACCCTCGCTGAAGAAAGGAACACACAATGTCTCACGATCACGCAGCACACGGCCACGGCGGCGCACACGGCGCAGGTCAGGGCGGCTACACCCACGCAGGCCACGGCTACGGCGGCGCACCCAAGGGCTACGCAGTCCAGCACTCCGCAGCTGACGAGAACCGCCGCGGCCGCGAAGAAGGCGAAACCCTGCACTACGCCCTGTACACCGTGTTCGCACGCTCCGGCGCACGCCCGGCAGAGGCTAACACCGACAAGGCTCGTGCCGAATTCGAGAAGGTTGTTGAGCAGCTGGCCGCCGAGGGTGTGACCCTGCGCGGCATCTACGACGTCTCCGCAATGCGCGACAACGCAGACGTCATGATTTGGACCCACGGCCAGAACCCCGAAAAGCTGCAGGCAGCAGTCCGCAAGATTCGCCGCACCGCACTGTTCGCAGGCACCACCATCGTCTGGTCCACCATGGGCGTACACCGCGAAGCAGAGTTCACCCGCAACCACGCACCCGCCTACGCACGCGGCAAGGCACCTGAAACCTGGGTCTGCGTCTACCCCTTCGTACGCTCCTACGACTGGTACTACATGAACCCCGAACGACGTGCAGAAATGCTCAAGAACCACGGCATGAAGGCAATCGACTTCCCGCAGGTTCTGGCAAACACCGTCGCATCGTTCGGCCTGAACGACTACGAATGGGTCCTCGCCCTCGAAGCACCCGAACTCGTGGACCTCGTCGACCTGATGCGTCACTTCCGCAACACCGAAGCACGCCTGCACGTTCGCGAAGACACCCCCTTCTACACCGGCCGCCGCATCGGCGCAGACGAAGTAGCAGAGGTTCTGGCGTGAGCCATCAGCCGAACAACGGCGTAACCCTCAACGGCACGCTCCTGCCGGACGACGTGGTACCCAACCGCACCGACCCGGCGAACACCGCTTCCAACGGCCCCGCCGTGCTCAACGAGCAGACCCTCGGCGACTACCGAAGCGAACGCAGCATCACCCGTGAACGTGCCGAAGAGGTGCGCCCCTACGACCTGGTGATTCTCTCCTCCTTCGGTGGCCCCGAGGGGCAGGAGGACGTCATCCCGTTCCTGCGCAATGTAACCGCTGGCCGCGGTATCCCGGATGAGCGCCTCGAAGAGGTCGCCACCCACTACCGCGCCAACGGCGGCGTCTCGCCGATTAACGAGCAGAACCGTGCCCTGCTCGCCGCACTGCAGCAGGCGCTCGCTGAGCGCGGCCCGCACATCCCGATCACCTGGGCGAACCGCAACTGGAAGCCCTACGTGAAGGACGTGCTCGCCGAAGCCTACGAGAACGGCCACCGCAACGTGCTCGTGCTGGCGACCAGCGCCTACCCTGGCTACTCGAGCTGCCGCCAGTACCGTGAAGACTACGGTATGGCAATCGAGCAGCTCGGCCTGGAAGGTCGCGTGCACGTGGGTAAGATCCGTCAGTTCTTTGACGTGCCCGGCTTCTCCCGCGCTTTCGCTGACGGGCTGAAGGACGGCCTCGCCACGGTGCGTGAGCAGCTTGCCGCGCGCGATAGCGGTTCGCTGAACCCGCGCCTGCGCATCATGTTCTGCACCCACTCGGTGCCGACCTCCGCTGCGAACGAGGCAGGTCCGCGCGGTGTGAACTACGAGGGTGGCTCCGCCTACGTGGAGAAGCACCTGCAGGTCGCTCGCGCCGTGCTTTCGCTGGTTCGCGATGAGGCCCCGCAGCTTCTGCAGAACGTCGAATGGGAGCTGGTGTACCAGTCCCGTTCCGGCCCGCCGTCCATGCCGTGGCTGGAACCGGACGTCAACGACGCCCTGGAGGCGCTACCCACCCCCGCCAACCCGGCGGAGGACGGTGAAGCCCCCGTGGAAGGCGTCGTGCTGGTGCCCCTCGGATTCGTCTCCGACCACATGGAAGTCAAGTGGGACCTGGACACCGAGGCGCTGGATACCTGCGAACGCCTGGGCGTGGTTGCCGTGCGCACCCCCACCCCCGGCACGCATCCGGCGTACGTGGAGTCGCTGCGCCGCCTCATTGAGGAGCGCGTGGAGAACGGCGTTTCAGCCGACCTGCGCCCCGAACGTGAGAGCGTCCTCGCCCCGAGCGCGAGCGGTCAGTACGGCTGGTTCGACGAGTGCGAACCCGGCTGTTGCAAGCCCGGTCGCGGCGCGCCGAAGCCGGTCATCGCAGAGTACGCACCCGGCACTACCGGCGCTGAGGACAGCGCTTCTGAGAACGCACCCGCCAGCCGCTCCGGTGGATGCGGCTCCGGCGGATGCTGCTCCCACTAACACCACCCCTGTAGCTCCGGCTCGCCCCAACACCGCCTGACCGGGGTGTGCGGGCGGGTCGGAGCGCACGTGCCTACAGGCTACCCCCAGAATTTAGACAAACACACAGCCTCTGGGGGAAACGCACACGCCTACGGGCTATCACACACATCACCGAAAAGGAGAGATATGAGCCATCACGAGTACATCTTGGGCACCCGCGGGTCTGCTCTCGCCCTGACCCAAAGCCGTATTGCCGCTGAAACCGTCACCTCCCTCTACACCGAACACCAGGCACACCACGGCGCCGCAGATGCCGAGGTCGTGGACTTCACCCTGCGCACCGTCAAAACCGAAGGCGACGTGCTCACCGGGCCCCTGGCAACCCTCGGCGGCACCGGCGTGTTCGCTGCGGCACTGCGCCAGCGTCTACTCGACGGTGAGAACGCCTCCGAAGAAAACCGCGTGGACATGGCAGTGCACTCCCTCAAGGACCTGCCCTCCGCACCCTGCCCCGGCCTGGTGGTCGCCGCAACCCTCAAGCGTGAAGACCCCCGCGACGCCCTCGTGGCACGCGACGGTCTGACCGTCGACACCCTGCCCGAAGGCTCCCGCGTGGGCACCGGCTCACCCCGCCGTGCCGCACAGCTACGCGCCCTGCGACCCGACCTTGAAATCGTGGACATTCGCGGTAACGTGGGAACCCGCATCGGCCGTGTGAAGGGCCTGGAAGAGCACGCCGGCAAGCAGGTCGTGCTCCGCCAGAACACCGAAACCTCCGAACGCGCCGACCACGGCGTAGGCACCGAACGTAGCGGCGACTGCGATGCCGTGGTGCTCGCCGTCTCCGGGCTGAAGCGCCTGGGCAAGGAAGAACTCATCACCGAGTACCTAGACCCCACTCGCATGCTGCCCGCCCCCGGCCAGGGCGCGCTCGCCCTGGAAGTGCGCGAAAGCGAATTCGAGAACCCGGACCCCGCCGTGCTCGCCGACCCCGAGGTGGCGCGCCCGGTGCGTGCCCTCGGCCGTGCCCTGCTCGCCGCAAACCACCACGAAACCCGCCTCGCCGTCAGCGCCGAACGTGCCCTGCTGCGCCGCCTCGAAGCCGGATGCGCCGCACCCATCGGCGCGTACGCGCACGTGGTTGAAGGCGACCTGGTGCTTAACGTTGTGGTGGCGTCCCCCGACGGCACCGACATGCTGCGCCACACTTCGGCAACCGCCGAACTGGATGTGCCCGGCGCCGAACGCCTGGGCGTGCGCGTGGCAGAAGACCTGCTGCAGATGGGTGCCGCCGCCCTGGCCGGATTGGATCTGAAGTAGGCGTCATGTCTGCCGCTAGTCCGCAAGCTGAACCCGCGCGCACGGTTCTGCTGACCCGCTCCGCCACCCAGGGCGCCGCCTTCGCACGCGCCCTCGCCGAAGAAAGCGCACAGAACGGGTTAGGGGAGCCCCGGGTACTCTTCGCCCCGCTACAGCAGGCATGCACCGTCAAGCCGGACGCAGACCACGCCGCCGCGCTGGAGGCGCTCGCTTCCGGTCACTATGCGTGGGTGAGCTTCACGAGCGCCAACACGGTTCGCACCTGCGCCGAGCTGTGGGGTGCGGAGTTTGCACCCGCCTGCGCGAGCGGGGGAGTGCGCATCGCCTGCGTGGGTACGGCAACCGCCCGCGCCGTGCACACCCAGCTGGGGCTGAACACGGATTTTCAGCCGCAGGTGCAGAGCGCCGCCGGTATGCTCGCGGAGTTTGAAAAGCCTGCAACCGAGCCCGCCGCCGTGCTGGTTCTGGAAGGCTCCAACGCCCGACCGACCCTGCGCGAAGGCCTCAAAAACCTGGGCTGGGACAGCCACCGCTGCGTGCTCTACGACATGGTGCCCGCCGAGCAGGTAGCACCCGGCGAGCTGAGCCTCAGTGCCGCCCGCGCGCTCGTACAGGGGAATGCCGCAGATGCCCCCGCCCCGGAAACCCCAGCGCTGGATGTGCTGGTGGTGACCGCCCCCTCCCGCCTGCACGCCCTACTCGACGGCACCCCCGCGCTATCGCCTGAATCTGTGCCGCCGGTGGTGGCGATTGGGGCGAGTACCGCCTCCGCATGCCGCGCCCTGAACCTGCGCTACGTGCAGGCCGATTCGCCGTCACCGCAGGATTTGGCGCGCGCCGCTGTATCCCTCATGTAGGCGCATCCCTCATCTACTAAGACCACATATTTTTATCGAGTTTTCAGGAGAGATCATGAACCTCACCCGCCGCCCGCGCCGCCTGCGCACCACCGCAGCCATGCGCTCCCTCGTCGCTGAGACCACCCTGCGCCCCGCGCAGCTGATTCAGGTGTTCTTCGTTCGCGACGGCATCGACGAGCCGCAGCCGATTCGTTCGATGCCCGGTCAGTACCAGCACACCCTGGAGAGCATCATCCCCGCCGTGCGTGAGGCGTACGAGGCGGGCATCCGTTGCATTGACCTGTTCGGCATTCCCCGCGATGAGGATAAGGACGAGGTCGGCTCGACCGCCTGGGATCCGCAGGGCATTCTGAACCGTGCTATTGCGGTGTGCCGTGAGGAGTTCGGCGATGACCTGGTGGTTATGGCTGATACCTGCCTGGATGAGTTCACGAGCCACGGCCACTGCGGCGTGCTGGTCGATGACGGCCATGGCACGCTCATGGTGGATAACGATCAGACTGTGGAGCTGTACTGCAAGATGGCGGTTTCGCAGGCGCGTGCGGGTGCGCACACGGTGTCCCCGTCGGGCATGATGGACGGCCAGATCGCGGCGATGCGCACCGCTCTGGACGAGGCCGGCTTTGAAGATGTGTCGATTCTGGCGTATTCGGCGAAGTACGCTTCGGCGTTCTTCGGCCCGTTCCGTGACGCGGTAGAGTCGACCTTCAAGGGCGACCGTAAGACCTACCAGCAGGACCCGGCGAACCGCCGCGAGTCGCTTCTGGAGGTGCGCGCTGACCTGGAGGAGGGCGCGGATATGGTGATGGTGAAGCCTGCCGGCAGCTACCTGGATATTGTGCGCGAGGTGGCGGAGTTCTCGCCGGTGCCGGTGGCGGCTTACCAGGTGTCGGGTGAGTACGCGATGATTGAGGCGGCTGCGGCGAACGGCTGGATTGACCGTAAGGCTGTGGTGTTGGAGTCGCTGCGTTCGATTCACCGCGCCGGTGCTGACGTCATCCTGACTTATTACGGTACGGAGGCGGCAGGCTGGCTGCGCGAGCTGGACGCCTAAACCCTTCCCTCTTTGGACGCTGAGAAGCCACATGTGTTTCGAAAAGCCACTTCTTTGGTGGCTTCTCGAAACACATGTGGCTTCTCGCCGTTTATGCTTGTTCTTCGCTGACTGGCTTGTACCCGAGGGAGGTGCACACAACGTTGCCGTTGGTGAAGTATTCCGCGAGCTTTTCGCGGTCGGCGGGGGAGCGCAGGTCCGCCCAGCGTTCCTGCTCCAGGTAGAACGCAACCTGGGAAGTCAGGCAGACGACCCGCTCATCGTGCACCGCCACAATATGCCTGCACAGCCACGGCATGCGCTTGGCGAGGTTCGGCGGGATCTTGGACGGCACCTTGATTTCTATCTGCCATTGGGACGGCTCGTAGAAGGTCGGCTTGATCTGTTCGGGGTTCTTCGGGAAGACGCAGAACTCCTCAATATCGGTGTATCTGTACTTCTTCGCGGGTAGGAAAAGCCGCCCGACGTAGAACGAGTCGGGGTTGAACAGCAGGTACCGCCTCATATAAACCCACCGAGTTACTGCAGTTACGGTGGTAACAATTGCCAGCGTTATGGAAGCTCCACCAATGGGCATTGGCTGAACACCTAGAACTGTCCAACCGACAAGCGAATAGAAGAAGACGATGAGAGCCACAACCAACACAAAGTGGGTTTCAACGTAGAAATCATTCTTTGCCCGAACCGGTTTAGCTTGAGGATGAGCCCCATTCGGCACAGCAAAAACGTTGAGACGCATCAACGCTGTGCTATAGATTTGAGGCAACCCGGCTGTCATGTCATCCGTATCGATGCTGCGGGCTTTACGCCAAGTGCGGCGACCTGAACGTGCACCCACGAACACCATGTAGAACGGCAACAACAGAGCCGGTAGCAGAATGCCATTATGGGCAATATCTGTGTACAGACGAAAGATGGACCGTGCGACAAGGCATGCCCACACATACATGAGCACGTGGAACCACGCCTCAATCGAGGAGATACCGTATACGCTATCGATTTCTTTGCGGGCACGGGTGAGGTTAGAGCGCAGTTTATGTTTTGGTAGCGGGTTACCCTCCAGGGAACGACGTTCGGCATACCTCATTGCATTGTTGACGGGGGAGCCGTAACGGGCGATGTAGAGCTCCTTCGCCTTTTCCGTGCTGATTGTTGCGGGGTGAGTGATAGCGGGTACTATGCATAACCCTATGTAAACGATAAAGGCGATGAGCCATATGTAGCGCAACGGCTCTAGGGGTATCCCAAAAGCGCTTAGCTCCATGAATTGTCCTCTCTACGGTTATCGGTGATGGTGTGTCTACGGTGCTGAGAAGCCACATGTGTTTCGAAAAGCAACA
>NZ_KV821843.1:395-27087 GCF_001815755.1 Rothia sp. HMSC061C12 | reverse complement strand
CTTCTCGAAACACATGTGGCTTCTCGCGGTATGTAGGCTACAGGTTTACTTGTACTGCGCCTTCTGGAAGGACGCGCGGCGTGCCGCCTCCTCCGCATGCTTACCGGCAGGCTTGTACCCCATGGTCGTGCAGATCACGCGGCCGTCCACGAAGTACTTCGCCAACATTTCACGGTCCGCCGGCGAATCCAGCTGCGCCCAGCGTCCCTGCTCAATATTGAACGCAATCTGCGCCACCAAACAATCAATCTGGTGCTCATTCAGCGAATAGTCGTGCTTGCGGCCGCCGGGGAGCAGAATCTCCAGCGTCCACTGGCTCGCGTCCTTCGGGTTCAGCTTGATAGCGTCCGGGTTCTTCGGGTACACACGGAATGCGCGAACCTCAGAGTAGGGGCGGGACTTCGCCGGAAGGAGCAGACGCCCAGCCTGGAACGAATCCGGGTTGTACAGCACGTAATCGCGGCTACGCATCAGCAATATGATAATCAGCAGAACGCCCGCCGCCAGCAAGAACCAGGATGCGTGACCGATATAGATCGCTTCCCAATCCTCGTCAATGCTCCAGCCAGCCAGCGAAACTAAGAAGACCGAGGCGAGCAGGAACGCAATACCACCGAGGATCCAGTAGGCGGTGCGGTTGTCACGAATCGGCTCCACGCCCGGCACCGTGCCGCGTACACGGAACGGTGCGCTCAGCTTACCCAGCGTCGCCGAGTAGATGCGCGGCATGCCCAGCACACGGTCATCCTTGCTGTATCCGCGAACTGCACGCCACTGACGGCGGCCAATACGCGCACCCAGATACACCATGAGGAACGGCAGAAGCAGCGCCGGCAGTACAACGCCGTCATACACGATATCCCAGTACAGGCTGAAAGTGGAGACCGCCACAATCCAGCCCCACAGGTACATGACCACGTGGAACCAGCCGCTTATCACACCGGCGCCCTCAATAGAATCCAGCTTCTTCTTCGCCTTCTTCGTGGCGCTACCCTTGCGGGAGGAGCTCAGCGGCGCACCCATCGCGGTGCGTTCCGCGGTGGCGCGGCGCGCCTCATCAACGGGCGAGCCGGACACCTCAAGGTACAGTTCGGCTGCCTTCTCCTTCTTGATGGGCACCGGGTAGGCGATATCCACCAGCAGGCACAAGCCCAGGTACACCATGAAGGCGATCAGCCACACGTCGCGTAGCTGCTCCATAGGCAGTCCCAGAGCGCTCAGATCCATGAGCGGCTCACCTCCTTACGTCTCTCAAACCCTTACGCGGATGCGGCAGCAGCTGCGGCAGCCGGAAGAGCCGAGATGATACGGTCCATCGCCTCATCATTGTGGGCGGCAGAAACGAACCATGCCTCGAACGCGCTCGGCGGCAGGTACACGCCGGATTCGAGCATGGAGTGGAAGAACGCGTTGTAGCGGCTGGTTGCCGACGCCTTGATGTCGGCGTAGTTGTGCACGCCCGCCTCGGAGGTGCCAAACGCGACCGAGAAGAGGTTACCGGCGCTCTGGATGGAGTGGTCCACACCGGCGGCGTTGAACGCCTCGGTCAGAGCCTGCTGCAGCTGGGCGCTACGCGAATCCAGGTGCGCGTAGACCGCGGCATCAGCCAGGGTCAGGGTCGTAATACCCGCCGCAACCGACAGCGGGTTACCGGAGAGGGTACCCGCCTGGTAGACCGGACCGACCGGCGCCAGGTGCTCCATGACCTCACGCTTACCGGCCAGCGCCGCGATGGGCATACCGCCACCAATGACCTTGCCGAACGTGAAAATATCGGGAACCCAGCCGCCATCCTCGGGAGCCGCGTAACCCCAGTAACCAGCCGAAGACACACGGAAACCGGTCAGCACCTCATCAAAAATGACGAGCGCACCGTTCGCGTGAGCAATCTCGTGCAGGCCACGGTTGAAACCGGGCTCGGGGGTCACCACGCCCATGTTGCAGGGCGCCGCCTCAGTAATAATCGCGGCAATCTGACCCTCGTGGTTCGCGAACGCCTCACGTACAGCGTCCAGGTCGTTATAGGGCAGAACGATGGTCTCTGCGGCGGTTGCGGCAGTCACGCCAGCAGAACCCGGCAACGCCAGGGTAGCCACGCCCGAACCAGCCTCAGAGAGCAGCGCATCCACGTGACCGTGGTAGCAGCCCGCGAACTTAATAATCTTGTCGCGACCGGTCACACCACGCGCCAGACGAATCGCAGTCATGGTCGCCTCAGTACCGGTGGACACCATACGCACCTGATCAATAGCGCCAGGAATCACCGCGTTAATACGGTTGACCACCAGCTCAGCCAGCTCAGCCTCCGGCGCGCTCGCCGCACCAAAAGACAGGCCGCGCTCAGCCGCCTGCTGAACCGCCTCAACCACCTGCGGATGCGCATGACCCAGAATCGACGGGCCCCACGAGCAGACCAGGTCAACGTACTCGTTGCCGTCCGCATCGTACAGGTACGCGCCCTTAGCCTTCGCCGCAAACGCGGGGGTGCCGCCCACAGAATTGAAAGCACGCACCGGGGAATTCACACCACCGGGAATCACCGCGCGAGAACGCTCAAACAGCTTCTCGCTGGCTTCGTGGTGCAGCGGATGGGTAGAGGAAGGAGTCATCGTATCGGTGCCTTTCAAACGAGACGGCGAACTAAAGAATTACAAGGGACGACGTGCAACGGGCAACGGAGCCCGCACGCCACTAGCGTCCCGTACCCTAACCATCATAGGCGCTACAGATGAACCGCAGGTGACAAGCACCTGAACGTACCGAAAGGTGACGATAAAACACAACAGACAAGTTAGGGAACAGAGAGGATGCGCAACGCACTAACGCAGGTGCCGGTCGGTATCCAGGCGGTTCAGAACCTGGGTGTCCTGATCGAACAGCCAGTTCTTGTCGAAGATTAGACGCACGAAGGCCAGGCCCATACCCAACGCCATGAAAATCAGCAGGGACTGCACGAAACCGCTTGCCGCCGAGTACATGTCACCGCTAGCAAAATGCGACATCGAACGGTAGAACGGAACACCCGGAACCATCGTCACCACCGCCGGAACCGACAGGGAAATACGGGTGTACTTGCGCTGATGCAGCGGCGCCACAATCTCAGCCAAAATACCCACACCAAACACGGCAATCGTCGCCGCCATATGCGCGGGCATACCAGCCTCAACCATGTGAATACGGATGGGGTTCGCCACCGCAGCAATCACGCCACCCCACACGCACGCCACCGGGGATGCGGCGAAGAGCATCGCGAAGCCGGCCGCCGCAACACCCGAAGAAAGCACCTGCAGAAGCAAATACAGGGTCGGGTCAAGGTTAAGAGGCGCCGGGGCAGCCAGCGGCAAATGGAACAGCGAACCCAAAACCCACACCGCAAACGACGCACTCAGCAACAACAAACCCACATAGGTTAGACGCGAAATACCCGCCAAAAAGTCCATGCGGGAAATATCGAGCATGCCCGTCACCATGGGGAAACCGGGCACCAAGAACAGTACCGACGAAATAAAACCAATCATATGGTTCGGGCTAATCCAACCCGCCGCGACCAGCACATTAACAAGCGCAATGTACAGGCCCGCCGCCAGGAAGCCGCACGCCATCCACGTTGCCAAATGGCTCACCCCGCGCTTGAGCAGAGTCGAACGCAAAAACTGGCCGGCACCCGCCGCGAAGAACACCACCGTGCACTCCACCAGACCGCCACGGTTCAAGAACGCGAACCCGGCACACGCCACCGCCGACGCCAGCGCCAACATCCAGCGGGTGTACAGAGGCTTCGCCGAATCGATACGGTCCAGCTCGGCGTTCGCCTCCGCCGGAGTAATCTTTTCAGGAAGCTCAGAAATGAACTTACCCAACTGATCCAGCTTATGAGCGTTAATGCCCATCGTGCGCTGCTCAGCCACCTCAGTACGGAAATTACCGTCAGTGTACGAAGAAGTCGAAATTTCGGTGAAGGTCACCTGCGCGTGATGCTCCTTCAACCCCACAGCCTTCGCCAAACGCGCCATCGACGCCTTAATACGGTATGCGCTCGCACCCGACTTCATCAGGATGCGACCCAGGCGGAGCACCACCTGCGACTGCGCCACCAGGTGCTCATGAGCCAGACGGGTAGACCCCAGATAAATACTGCGCGTATTAGTGTCAGGGTACGGCTCGGTAGTGCGGGGCTGATCATCCATGAGAGGCCTTCCGGGTCGTGCTATTCACGTGCTATTCGTGTAGGTATGGTTCCATATCTAGCATAGGGGAGAAGCCCAAACGGGGATAGTGTCAGCCCGTCAGTAAAAGAGAGGTGTTTGGGGATGCTGCCTAGGTTTTTAGCGGCGCAGGTTTAGCGGTGCAGTTTTATCGGCGCACAGGCCAGCGGCCGTCAATGACTTCAGATTCTTTACCCGGCTGCGTACGCAACCACGCCTGGAAGCTCGCCGCCTGCTCCGCCGCCCACTGAATTTGCTGCTCGTGCAGCTGGCGCGCATCCACGTTGAGAACTTGCGGGAACTGCTCGGTCAGCTTCACCAGCAGACGCTCCGCCGCCAGGGCATCATCAGCGGAGGTGTGCGCGTTCTCCAGGGAGACACCGTACTCGGCGGCAAGAACCTCAAGGGTGCGCTTGCCGCGCTTACGGGGAATCACGTGCTTATGCAGAACGTACGGGTCGAGCACCACACCCGGCGGCAGCTCACCGTTGGCAATATTGTGGCGCAGCATCTCGTGGTGCAGCACCGAAAAATCGTAGGCGGCATTGAACGCAATAATCGGCACACCATCAATATTGAGCGCACCAATCGCGCCGGCAAGCTCCCACACGACCTCGCGGGCGGGACGGCCGTGCTCACGCGCGTACTCAGTCGTAATACCGTGCACGGCGGCGGCACCGGCAGGAATCTCAACGCCGGGGTCAGCCAGCCACTCGCCACGGCGCACCACATTACCCTGAGGGTCCAGCAGGATCAGGGAAGCAGTCACGATGCGGGCGGTGGTGACGTCCACACCGGTGGTTTCAAGGTCAAAAGTGGCGCGCAGGCCGTTCATCCAGGTCATGCTATAAGACTAACCCAGCGGCGGTGCAGGCGCGCGCCCGGTCGTCACGCGGCTGTGGATAAGCTTTTCGGCGAGGCGGCATATTAAGTCACCGAGGCGGCACATAAGTAGCCGACGAGCCCACAAGACCACCGACAAAGTACAACCGCGCTACAGCCGATAGACTGAAACCATGACAACCCAACTTCTCACCGGCATCCCGGGAACCGGTAAAACCCACCACCTCACCGAACGCGCCCTGCGCTACCTCGCCGACGGGAACGACCCCGCCCGCCTGCTCATCCTCGCACCCACCCGCACCGCCGCGACCCGCATGCGAGACACCATCGCCGCATCCAGCGACCGCAGCCTCTCCGTAGCGCCCACCCGCGCCTGGGCCGCATACGCCTTCGACCTGCTCAAACGAGCCCAAACCCGCGGGCTACTCAGCGGCGTAGAAGGCAACCTCAAACTCCTCTCCGGCCCCGAACAAGACGTCATCATCGGCGAACTACTCGCCAACCACGCCGAAGGCATCGCCCCCGGACCCGCCTGGCCCGACGTACTCCGCGACGCCCTCGCAACCCGCGGATTCCGCCACGAAATCCGCGACTTCTTCGACCGCATGGCAGAATACGACCTCACCGCCGAAAATGTACACGCCCTCGCCACCGAACACAACCAGCCCGCCTGGCACGCCCTCGCCCAACTACACACCGAATACCGTGCCGTGCGAGCCCTCCGCGCCAAAAACGCCTACGACCCGGCAGTACTCATCAACGACGCCTGCCGGCTACTGCTGCGCGCCCCCGAATTCCTCGCCGAAGAACGCCGCCGCTACGACCTGATCCTCATCGACGACGTGCAGGAACTCAGCCCCTCCATCTACCGACTGTTGCGCCTCATCGCCGCAGAAGTTGCCCCCGCAGACGCCGCGCACCTGACCGAAACCCACCCCGACCTCTTCGCTGAAGGCCCCCAGGTTGTCATGACCTACAGCGACGAAGCCGTGGTCCAGGGCTTCCGTGGCGCCCGCCCCGACCTCGTCACCACCCTGCAGGCAAGCTTCCCGAGCATGCGTACCCGCACGCTCACCACCTCGTACCGCCTGCCCGCACTCATGATGCCGCTCGTGGCGGATATTCGCCGCCGCCTGCCGCGCTACACCCGGTTCGTGCCGCTCACCGCTGAACAGGATAGGGCGAAGAATGGCGTGCAGGAGGGGGTAAAGAACGGTGCGCCCGCAACCTTCGGACGCATCAACACCACCCCCGCCGACGAAGCCCTCACCTGGGGCGCCGCCGACGAACCGCTGCTGCACCTGGGCGCCGACGGCAAAATCCTCGACCCCGCGCACTACCGCACCGCACCCGTAGGAGTGTATAAGTATGCGCTCTCCAGCTCTCAGGACGAGGCGAACCTCATTGCCCAAATGCTGCTCGAAGAACGCATCTACGGCAACCACCCCTACCGCGAGTCCGCCATCATCGTGCGTAGCAGTGCGGACGTGGCGCGCATCCGCCGCGTGCTCTCCTCGAACGGTATTCCCTCGCGTACCTCCGCGGCACTCGTGCCGGTGCGCGACGAGCCCGCCGTACGCCCCTTCCTGGACGCGCTCAGTCTGCTCGTCTACGCCCGCAAGCGCGGCGAGAAGGCACTCAATCCCGCCGTGCACATGCCCGCCGCAGAAGGTGTGGAGTCGGGGGAGCGTGGCGGCTACGAGGCCCTCAGCGCAACCGAAGCTGAAGAACTCATGCGCCGAAGCCTCGATGACGTCATCGCCGAAGAAAGCCGCGCCAACCCCCTCGGCGGCGCGCAGAGCGCCATCACCCTGCTCACCTCCCGACTCGGTGGCGCATCCAGCATGGACGTGCGACGACTCCGCCAGCAACTACGATCCATCGAACTGCAAAGCGGTGGCCACCGCCCCAGCGACGACCTGCTCCTCGGCGCCCTGCTACACCCCGAAACCCTCCCCGAAGAGGGCGTAGGACGCGCCGTGCACCGCATCGCAGCCGTGCTCTCCGCCGGACGTAAAGCACTCGCCCGGCCCGAATCCACCAGCACCGAAGTACTCTGGGCGCTCTGGGAAGCCAGCGGCCTCGAAAAAACCTGGGTTACCCAGTCGCGTGGTGCAGGCCCCGACGCCGACGCAGCCCACCGAAACCTCGACGCCATGATCGGTCTCTTCGAAGCCGCCGACCGATTCGACGAGCAGATGCGTGGCGCCGGTGCCGAGCAGTTCCTCGACTTCATCGACGCGCAGGACCTGCCCATGGACACCCTCGCCGCCCGCGGCGTACGCCAAGACGCGGTCGAGATTCTCACCCCCGCACTCGCCGCCGGTCAGTCCTGGCGCACCGTATATGTATGCGGTCTGCAGGAAGGCACCTGGCCCAACACCACCGTGCGCGGCTCCCTGCTGAGCACCGGCGACCTTACGGACCTGTGCGATGCGCGCCTCCGCCAGCGCGCACAGCAGGCAGAACAGCAGGCAAGGGAGGGCGAGCAGCCTGTGCCACCCGCGCGCATCCGTAGCTACCCCGAACGCGTGCGCGACACCCGCCACGACGAGCTACGCATGTTTGCCGTTGCCGCCACCCGAGCCAGCACCCGCCTCGTGCTCACCGCCGTACGCAATGACGATCAGGCACCCGGCGAGTTCTTCGACTTTGTGCTGCCCACCGACGCGGTCGGCGACTCCACGGACGTGCCGATCACCCGCGTGCGCCGCCCCGCAACCCTGCGTTCCCTCGTGGCGGAGCTTCGCCGCACCCTCGTTGAGGAATCGATGAATGCGATGCGTGCCGAAGACGCCCAGCAGGAGGACACACAGCAGAACGGCGCACCAATGCACAACGCACCGGAGGAAGAGGCGCTCACCCCGGAGGCTTCCGCGTACCGACTCGATGCCGCCTCCCGCACTCTGGCGCGCCTGGCGAATGCGCAGGCGCCCGGTGCCGCACCCGACGAGTGGTGGGGCCTGCTGCCGCTTTCTAGCACGGAGCTGCTCTTTGCGCACCGCCTGACAGACCACGCTGAGCTGGACGAAAACCACGGTGAAGACGGCGAAGAACAGGCTGAAAACCCTGCAGAAAGTCCCGGCCGCCGCACGATTACGCTCTCGCCCTCGCGCCTGGAAACCATTCACAGCTCCCCGCTGGACTGGCTGGTTTCCGCCGCCCGCGCAGAAGCCCAGACCGACCTGTCCCGCTCCCTCGGAACGCTCGTGCACGCCATCGCCGAGGAGTACCCGACCGGCACCCTCGAAGAGCTCCAAACCGCCCTTGACGAGCGCATTAGCTCCCTCGGCGTGCCCGCCCGCAAGGACGATGAGACCGACGAAGAGTACCGCGAGCGCGTGCCCTGGGAATCCTACGCCCTCTACGAGCGCGCCAAGCGCATGATTCTGCGCCTGAGCTACTACTACCGTCAGCACATGGGTGACGCCGGCTGGCAGAACCTCGGTGTTGAAGGCTCCTTCGCGGTGCGTGTGCCCGTGCCCTTCGACCCCGCCGGTGAGGTTGGCGAGCTGGATGCGCTACTCACCGGTCGTGTGGACCGCCTCGAGGGTACCGCCCCGGCGGAGGACGGCACCCGCCGCTACGCCATTGTTGACCTGAAAACCGGTAAGTCTAAGCCGACCGGCTCGGAGATGGAGACGCATCCGCAGCTTGCCGCCTACCAGATTGCGGTGGAGGCTGGCGCGGGTGAGCAGCTGGAGGAGCGTTACCGCGCCGAAGCCGCCGCCCTGGAGGCGGGTGAACCGCTACCGGATGCCCGCCCCCAGGAGCTGGAGTACACCGGCTACACGGGTCAGTCCGCAGGCGCGGCGCTCGTGCAGTTGGGCGCCTCGGGCGTGAACGATGAGAGCAAGACTCGTCTGCAGGTTCAGCCGGCTCTGACGGAGCACGATTCGTGGGCGGCTGAGCTGGTGCAGCACGCCGCGGAGCTGATTGCTGGCTCGCAGGTGCAGGCTCGTCACCGTGAGGGCGGCTATGGGTGCCGTCTGCCGGAAATCTGCCCGATTTGTACGCGCGGCCGTCAGGTGACTCAGCCCTAGTAGCCGCGTACCCTACGTTTACTTTCGATATCACTCACCCCGAACCTCCCATGAGAATGATCCATGAGGAAGAGGAATCATGACTGACTCTGGCGCATATAGCGCTGATATGCAGGGCGCTACTAACCCCGGCGCCCACCCCGGTCCTGGCACCGGCATGCTCACCCCCGCCCAGTGGTGCGAGCACAATAGCTGGCAGCTGCCCAACGGCGTGCTCTTCTCTGCTGAAGCCGCCGCGAACGACCCCGCGCTGAAGCCTGCCGGCTACCGCAGTGCCCTCGACATTGCCGAGATGCTCAACGGCGCCGACGGTAAGAAGCCGACCCCCGAGCAGGTCCGCATGATTGAGGCGGGCCCCGCCCCGACCCTCGTCATTGCGGGCGCCGGTTCGGGTAAGACCGCGACCATGGTCGACCGCGTGATTTGGCTGGTCGATAACGGTTTTGTGCGCCCTGAAGAGGTGCTTGGCGTGACCTTCACCCGCAAGGCGGCAACCGAGCTGCGCAGCCGTATGCGCGCCGGTCTGAACACTCTGCGCCGTAGCCGCCGCGTCGCCCCGACCGATGAGGAGCTGCGCGAAGGTATCGCTGACCCGACCGTGCTCACCTACCACTCCTACGCGAATAACCTCGTCAAGGAGTACGGTCTGCGCCTGGGCGTGGAGCAGGACGCGCAGATGCTCGGCGATGCGCAGAAGTGGCAGCTTGCCGCGCAGATTGTGCAGTACTGGGAGGGGGAGCTTCCCCTCGATAAGGACGGCGTGCCGGTGTCTGCGGCGACCATGATTAACCAGATGCTGCAGCTCTCTGACGAGTGCGCGGAGCACCTGGTGGAGCCGCAACAGGTTATTGACTTCTGCACCGAGCAGTTGGCGGCGTACGCGGCGGTGCCCGAGCCTCGCCGTGAGACGAAGACTGAGAAGGACATCCTGAAGGTTCAGCGTCTGCTGCGTAACCGCCGAGTGTACGCGCGCATGGTGATGAGCTATGCCCGCGTGAAGGCGCGTATGCAGGTGCTGGATTTTGGTGACCTGATGCGTTTTGCCGCCCGCATTGCGGAGGCTGACCCGGCGATTCGCGAGGGTGAGCGTGCCCGCTTCAAGGTGGTTCTGCTGGACGAGTTCCAGGACACTTCGCACGCGCAGATGAGCTTGTTCTCCTCGATTTACGGTGCCGATGAGGCGGCGGGTATTCCGGCGCATCCGGTGATGGCTGTGGGTGACCCGAAGCAGTCTATTTACGGTTTCCGTGGCGCTTCGGACGGTCAGATGTTCAGCTTCTACCGTCATTTCCCAACCAAGCATGTGCGGCCGCTGTTCCTGTCCATTGCGTGGCGTAACGACATTTCGGTGCTGAACGCGGCGAACCACGTGGCGGAAAAGCTGAAGGAGGTTCCCGAGTGGGTGCGTGCCGCCGACGGTGATATTACCGCCGCTCAGGTTCCTGACCTGCGCCCGCGCTGCGCCCTGGTGGGCGAGCCCGGTTCGCCCGCTTTTGAGCAGGCTGCCGCGGGCATGGTGGGCCGCGTCGATTTGACGTACCACGACTCTGACCGCGAGGAGGCTGTGGCTATTGCCGAACGTATTGCGGCGATGCGTGCGCAGGCGGTGCGCGAGTATGAGCGCGCCTACGCGGCGCATCGTTCCGGTGATGGTTCGGTGCGTCCGCGTCTGAAGATGCCTGAGATTGCGGTGTTGGCACGTGTGCACGGTCAGCTGGACCCGATTCGTGTGGAGTGCGAGCGTCTGGGCATTCCGGTGCAGCAGGTGGGTTTGGGCGGTTTGCTTTCCCAGCCGGAGGTTGTGGATTTGGTGTCGGCGTTGCGTGTGCTGGCTGATCCGAACCGTTCGGATGCTCTGGCGCGCCTGCTGACGGGTGCGCGTTGGCGTTTGGGCGCGGCGGATATGTTGGCGCTGGGTGATTGGGCTCAGTCGCTGGTGCGTGAGCGTGAGCGTGCCCTGCGTGAGCAGATGGCGTTGCGTATGCTCGCCGAGGCTGAAGACGCCGACGATGCAGCGGCTATCAACCTGCAGGCAGAGCACCTGCGCGCCGCCCAGGAGCGCCTGGACGAAACCCTCAAGGGTGCGGTGGAGGATTCCTCCGGCTACGCCTCCCTGATCGAGGCGGTGGAGAACCTGCCGCAGGACGGCGCGGACGGCGAACCCCTCTACGGTGAGCAGTACCGCGGCCGCCGTTTCTCCCCGGCGGCGCTGGAGCGTCTGCGTGCTTTTGCCGAGCAGATGCGCGTGCTGCGTGCCGGTTTGAGCGAGGACTTGGGCACGCTGCTGTACGAGATTGAGCGGACCATGCTGCTGGATATTGAGCTGGCGGTTCGCCCTGGTACCGACCCGCTGGGTTCACGCGCGAACCTGGACGCTTTCCACGAGGTGGCCGCCGCCTACGGCATGTCGGCGCCTCGTATTAACGCGATGATTTACGCCGGTTCTGACGGCGTGAGCGCGGAGGAAGGCGACCCGGGTGCGCGCCGCTTCCTGCTATCTTCGGGCGGCGTGAGCTACGTGATGGGCTTCCTCGCGTGGCTTGAACGTGCCGATGACGAGGAGAAAGGCCTGGCGCTGGGCGCTGTGGAACCTGACCCGAACGCGGTGCAGCTGATGACCATGCACGCGGCGAAGGGCCTGGAATGGGATCACGTGCTTCTGCCGGGCCTGTGCGGTAGCGCGACCGGCGGGCAGACCCCGAACCTGTGGCAGATGTCGGCTAATGCGGCTCTGCCCTGGCCGCTGCGTGGCGACCGCGAGTACCTTCCCTCGATCCTTGAGACCCCGGAGGAGATTACCTCCTTCGAGAAGGCGAAGGACCTTGAAGACTACCTGGCCGAGCATAAGGATGATGCCGCCGAGCATGCCGGCATGGAGGACCGCCGCCTCATGTACGTGGCGATGACCCGTGCCCGTAACCTGCTGGCGATGAGCGCCTACCGCTGGAAGAGCGCCGCCGCAACACCCCAGCCGGTGCAGCCCTTCTGGGAGGAGCTGATGGAGATGCTTTTCAAGTCGCTCTTTGACATGGGCACCCCCACGGTAGATGCGCCCTCTGTGCGCCTCCCGGAGACGATGGATGCGCCCTGGGCGGCACCTCAGCTGGTGGGCATGGGCCTGTCCTACACGATGCCGAACCCCGCCGACAAGCGCAAAAAGGTGCACCTGAACCATGTGCGTTGCTGGGCTGAGCAGCTGGCTGAGTCGAAGTACCGCCTGACCGAGCCGGTCACCCTGGTGCACGGCACGGTCGTGGATCCCTCGAACCTGCCGCCCGCCCCCGATGAGGCGGCACTGCTGGAAGAGCTGGAACTCTACCCCGTAGACGCCGACGAGCTCACCCCCGTACAGGCGGAGGCGCGCGCGAATGCTCGGGCAACCTACGCCGAGCAGGTGCAACGCTACGCGTGGGCGCTGGTTGAGGCCATGGCTCCTGCCCTCGCGCAGGATTGGCAGCTGGCGGCTCCTTCCGTACGAGCACGCACGGTGGCGGAGAACTGTACCCGCCTGAACCTGCCGGTGCCCGAATGGATTATCGAAGCCACCGAGCGGGAGAAATGGCGTGAGGCGCAACCGCCTCAGCCCGGTTTCTCGCCTACGGTAGCGGCGGCACTACCGATTGAGGTGCGCGGCCAGTTCGCCCAGAAGAACTACGAGGACAGGAACCCGAACATGGGTGCGGTGCTGACCGCCATGTGGCCTTTTGACCCGCTGGAGCGCCCCGTGATTTGGCGTTGGGCTTCTGACGATGCCCTCAACCGGGGCACGGAGGCGGTGCTTCGCCGCGGCCAGCATGAGCAGCTGGAACGTGAGATTGCGATCAACTCCTCGAGCCGTCGCGAGGCGGTGGAGCGTGCCGCCCTGGCGGTGGAGCTTGCCGTCGGCGCGGGGGAGGATAATCTGCACCAGAGCGGGGATGCAGCGGGGGAGAGCGCAAGCCACCTTGCACCCGTCGAACCCGCTGCATCCGCTGTACACGGCGAGTCCGCTATTCCCGAATCCCTGCGTCAGCAGGCGGTGGACTGGGAACGCGAAGCCGACCTGCTACTGCTCATGATGGGTCAGACCGACCCGGTGCTGAGCGATCAGCTGCCGGGGCACCTGTCCGCATCCACGTTCATTCGCCTGAGCGAGGACCCGCAGGGCACGGTGCATCAGCTGATGCGCCCTGTGCCTCAGCGTCCCTCGCGGGCGGCAACGATTGGTACGGCGGTGCACGCGCTGATTGAGGAGCACTTCGGTGTCGCGCCGAGCGCCGACCCGCTGGAGGCACCCGACGCGGAGGACACGGTGGGCGTTGACCTGCCTGGTTCTACTGCCGCCTCAGCCGCCTCCACCTCCACCTCGCCCGCTGAGCCTGCAGACCCCTCTGAATCTGCAGATTCCGCTGACCTGCAGGAACAGGACGAGTTCACCTTCGAGGACGCCTTCGAGGAGTCCGAGAGCGAACTGGATGCTTCCGTCCAGCGTCTCTGGGAGCGCTTCGCCACCAGCGAGTGGGGTAGCGACGAGTGGAAGGACCGCATCTGGGCGGTCGAGTACCCGGTCGAAACCCACATCGAGGGCGTAAGCCTGCGCGGCCGTATCGACGCGGTATTCCGCACCGAAGACGAGGACGGCGAACGCTGGGTTCTGGTGGACTGGAAGAGCGGTTCCCGCCCGAAGGCTGCCTCGATGCAGTCGCGGCGTTTCCAGCTGGGCCTGTACCGCATCGCATTCTCCCGCATCATGGGTGTGGACCCGGAGCGCATCAGCACCGTGTTCGTGTACCTGGGCGGCAAGGGCGTTGCGGAGGTGTGGGATCACCAGATTCGCGGCGGCCTGCCCACGGAGGCGCAGCTGGCGAAGGTGATCCGCGAAGCGCGCAAGGGCTAAATAGCAGGGGTAGATAGCATGCGCTCGCGCGTTAGCTTGAGCTATTAACCGCATATAGAAAAGCAGCTCACGGAGGCATTGCGCCTCGTGAGCTGCTTTTCTGTATGGACTTCTGCGGTTAATGGCAGAGAACGCCTCTTCACCCCACTGCATTAGGGTGATGAGGCGTCCTCAGCCGCTGAAGAACTATAGAGGTACTTCGTGCCTCGCACGCTCCGGGAAAGAATCGCGCCGAACGACTGCCGCTCTCGCGGCCTCACTCGCGCCGCCGGCGCCCCGTGGGGTTTGCGTGCGTCTTTACTCTCAAACACAACCTCGAAAGTAACTCTATAGATTTCTGCCATCGGTGATTGGTTGCGCGGTGCATGAATCCGGCTCGGGCCTGACATGACCGGTCAGGGTCCCGCCCAATCTGTCTCCCCACTTTATCGCTGCCACGATATCAGCGCTGGTCAGTGCGCTATGGGGAGTGTGTCCGCTGGTTTTCTCGCGGCACAGCAAAAGTATTCCAGGAGTTTTTGAAAAAATCTACAGGGTAAGTTTTTACCCTAAAATGCACTATTTTGAGCATAGTTCAAGGTGAAGTTGAGGCTCTGTGGACTCCCGAGGTCAAAAGTTGGTTCATGTGGGTTTGTGGCGTATTTGTGCCCGGGAAATATTGTGAATGGCACCTTTAGCGCACCTTCAAGTCTCAGCCTTAATCTGAGTCATTCATGCACAAAAATGCAAAACTGGTGCTCAAAAGGTGAGGGGAAACACTTAAAGAAATTTTGGTAAAAAGCCCACTAAAGCCCCTCCACTAGCCCTTATAGGCATCATCCCGTCGGTTTGACAGACAGTCAGGAGAGCTGGTTTCACCGGGTGCGAGGCAGCGGACATACAACCCAGCGGATATACAACCCAGTAGATACAGTTCAGCCCCGCAGTGCAGTACTGCGGGGCTGAACTGAAAACCTAGCTGAACCGAAAACCTAGCTGAACTGAAAAACCTATGCGGCAGGTGACACCCTGGCTGACAACAACCTGGCGGCTACTTACCTTATGAGCTTCCTCGGCGGGACCGGCCAATATCTATTCGGCGGGGCCGACCAGCGGGCCGACCTCCTCCTGTCCGAGTAGTTCTCCGGAGGCACGTAGGTCGTCCTGAATGTCCAGGAGCATGGACACGGCGTGGGTTGCGCCGTCGCGGTCACCAACCTCCACGGTGTGGGTGAGCCACTGGGCAATCGCGAACTCTGCGTAGAAGTTCGCGCGTTGCGCCAGGTAGGCGTCGGGCAGCTGAGGCATCTGCTGGCGGTACACCTCGATGGCCTCGTCGGTGAAGTCGATGTCCTGGCAGGAGTACAGCCACGCGAAGTCCTGCGCGGGGTCGCCCACGTGCACCTCGGACCAGCCGGTGACCTCCACGATGCGCGCCTCCGTAGGAGTCACGTGCAGTACGAGGTTCTCTGCGCCCATGTCGCCGTGGACCACACGCGGGCGGAACTGCCACATGGGGCCGGGGGAGAGCACAGCACGCCAGTGCGCGAGCAGGTCGGCGGGCACCTTACCGGTTGCGGCGGCACGCTCCAGCTCGGCGTTCTTGCGCAGACGAATCTGCTCCGAAGAGTAGGAGGGCAGATCAGCTTCGTAAATAATGTCTTCGGGCATCACGTGCAGGGTCGCGATGTCCTTGGCAATGATGGATGCCAGGGAGGGGCGGTTCGCCGCAACTTCGCGGCGGCTCAGCTCGGCGAGCTGGTCCACGTCGTAGATGGTGCCGGGGATGTGCGTGTACACGAACACGTTGCCGCCCGCGTAGGGTACGGTGCCGGCGACGGTGGGTACGGCGAAGGGCAGTCGTGCGCGCAGGCCGGGGCTGAACGACTGCAGGATGAGGTGTTCAGCTTCCAGACGCATGCTGGCGTCGGGGCGGCGCGGGGCGCGCACTCGCCAGCGGCGACCGGTGGAGTCGGCGATGATTGCCGAGTCGAAGTCGTCGCTGTCTTCGCGAACCGGTTCGGCACCGACGGGGTAAATCCCGGGCACTCCGGCGGAGACAATGGCTGCTAGCTGAAGGGGAGATAAAGTCACGGGTTAAGGTTACCAAACCAATGTGTGCCGTTTAGTAGTTTTTGGGATCTTTATGCCAAGTGGTGAAGATACTTGTGGACAAGCCTAAACGTGCTCGCTTGCGCAGCTCGTTGAGCTTCTACTTGCCCACTCCAAAAGAGGCGGGTTCCTCACGCCCTGAATGAAAGCAGCAGCTAAGAAGCCGCGGCGGGTCTGGAGAACACAGTCTGGGAGAATACAATGGAAGACCGGCTATCACCGCCTCGCGCACCCGCATACACACATGTCCGTATGCCCGCGCGAGCGCACGCCGCCTGCCCGTACCGCCCGCCTTACTGATGGAGCATTATGACCGCCACACCTCAGCAGCCTCAGCATATGATCTCCGCAGACGATATCCTCGCCGGGCTTGACCCGGATCAGCGTGCGGTCGCCACCGAGCTGGACGGCCCCATGCGCGTGCTGGCGGGTGCCGGTACCGGTAAGACCCGCGCGATTACGCACCGCATCGCCTACGGTATTGCGATTGGTCGCTACCAGGGCCCGCGCGTGCTCGCCCTGACCTTCACCCTGCGTGCGGCGGAGGAGATGCGTACCCGCCTGCACCAGCTGGGTGCGCACGGTGTGCAGGCGCGTACCTTTCACTCGGCGGCGTTGCGTCAGCTGGCGTATTTCTGGCCGCAGGTGGTGGGCGGTACGTTCCCGTCCATCGTGCAGAATAAGGCGACTCTCATTACGGAGGCGGCGAACCGTCTGCGCATCAGCACGGACCGTTCCCTGCTGCGTGATTTGGCGTCGCTGATTGAGTGGGCGAAGGTTCAGCTGCTCACCCCGGACACCATCATGCAGCGTCTGAGTGAGAAGCAGCTGCCCTCGGCGGTTACCCCGCAGAATATGCAGCGTATTTTCCAGGCGTATGAGGATTTGAAGGATGAGCGTAACCTCATCGATTTTGAGGACGTGCTGCTGCTGACCATCGCCATGCTGGAGGAGGATGAGAAGCTCGCCGCGACTGTCCGCAACCAGTACCGCCATTTTGTGGTGGACGAGTACCAGGACGTCTCCCCGCTGCAGCAGCGTCTGCTGGATGTGTGGCTGGGTTGCCGCGACGATATTTGCGTGGTGGGCGATGCCTCCCAGACGATTTACTCTTTTACCGGTGCGACCAGCCGTTACCTGCTGGATTTTGCGCGCCGGTACCGTGGCGCGCACACGGTGAAACTGACCCGCGATTACCGTTCCCATTCGCAGGTGGTGGAGTTGGCGAACCGCCTGTTGGCGGCGCGTCGTCCGCATCCGGATTCGAGCCCGCATTCGTGGGCGCCGCCGCTGGAGTTGATGTCTCAGCGCGGCCCCGGCGTGGATGTGGAGTGGTTCGGCTATGCCGACGATGAGCAGGAGGCCGCCGGCATTGCCGAGGATATCCGCGACCTGATTGAGAAGGACGGCGTGCCGCCTTCGGAGATTGCGGTGCTGTTCCGCACGAACGCGCAGTCGGCGGCGATTGAGTCTGCGCTGGCTGCCGCCCACATTCCGTACCAGCTGCGCGGCGCGGAGCGTTTCTTTGAACGCCCCGAGGTCAAGCAGGCGATGCTTGCCTTGCGCGGTTCGGCGAAGTCCACGGACGGTACCGAGGACGTCACCCGCTACACCCGCGATGTTCTCGGCGGCTTGGGTTTTAAGGAGGAAGGCCCGCTCACAGGCGGTGCCACCCGCCAGAAGTGGGAGTCCCTCGCCGCCCTGGTGCACATGGTGGACATGATGGCGCAGCACCGCCAAGAGCAGCTTCAGGAGCACCGCGCGAACCCGCGCCCGGGTGTGCCCGAGCCGCTACCTTTGACCATGCACGAGGTGGTGGCGACCCTGAACCACCGTAGCGAATTCAACGACGCACCGCAGGTCAACGGCGTCACCCTCGCCTCCCTGCACGCGGCTAAGGGTCTGGAGTGGGAGGCTGTGTTCCTGTGCGGCCTGAATGAGGGCCTCATGCCCATTACTTTTGCGACCACCCCGGACGAGGTGGATGAGGAGCGCCGCCTGCTGTACGTGGGCATTACGCGCGCCCGCAAGTACCTGTGGCTGACCTGGACGATGACCCGCACCGTGGGTGGTCGCGGTCAGCGTAAGCGTTCGCGTTTCCTGGACGATATTGATCCGGCGAAGCGCCGCCGCAGGACTGAGAGCGCCGGCTCGTCGTATAGCCAGCCCCGCCGTTCGTCGAAGGGAAGAGGAGATTATGGCTCAGCGTTTTAAGCGTGAAATTCTGCCCGCCACCGAGGATCGCCCGCAGATTGAGCTGGTCCGCTCGGCGCGCCGCACCCGCACCATCAGCATGCAGCGCGACGGGGAGGATGCGCACGGCAACCCCGCCTACCGCCTGCTCATTCCCGCCGCGAGCACGAGCGAAGAGATTGACGAGCATATTGCCCGCCTGCTGCCGCGCATTCAGCGTCGTGCCGCCCGCCGTGAACGTGCCACGCAGCTGACGGTCACGGACGAGTACCTGCGCTCCCGCGCCCTGCACCTGGCGCAGAAGCACCTGCCGGAGCTGGTTGCCTCGGGCAGGCTGGAGAAGCTGTCGATTCGCTGGGTGAGCAACCAGCGTCAGCGCTGGGGCTCGGCAACCTACGCGAACACGCAGATCCGCATCTCCTCGGAGCTGCAGGGCGTACCGGAGTACGTGCTGGATTCGGTGATTCACCACGAGCTCTGCCACCTGCTGCAGCCGAATCATTCGGCGGCGTTCCGTGCCCTGGAGGCGCGTTACCCGCAGCTGCTGCGGGCGCAGGCCTACCTGGAGGGGTACGCGCTGGGGCGCTCGCGGGCTGAGGGCGAACGGGGCGAGCACGGCGAAAACAGCGCCGGCTAAAAATCTCTCCGGCTAAAATCCAACCGGCTAACGCGCTTCCCGAAAATCAAAGAATCAAAAACCAAACGAAACACTCGAGCGGGGGTGACTTGTACATTCACAAGCCACCCCCGCTCGAGTGTCAGCTATTTACTTTCGCCGCTCAGCTTTACTTCGCTCAGCTTTACTTTTCTTCGGGCGCGTTGCCGAAGCCGCCGTCCAGCAGCTTCTGCAGCTCCGAGTCGAAGTCCACGTCGTCCAGGCTGATTTCGTTCATGCGCGCATCGTATGCGGTGAAGTCTTCCAGCTCGGCGGGGGTGGGCAGGGTCTCCGGGGTGTCCCAGAGGCCGTCGCGTGCCTCAATGCCGTGGGATTCTTCGTACCAGCGCCAGAACTGCTGTGCTTCACGCACCAGGCGCGGGCGCAGTTCCAGGCCGACCAGGTTCTCGAAGACCTGCTCGCTGGGGCCGCCGTCGATGCGGCGGCGCGCCATGATTTCGGTCAGCTGCGGTGCCTTGGGCAGGTTGCGGGTCGCGTCCTCGGTTACGACGGATACCCAGCCTTCGATGAGGGCGAGCAGACCCTCCAGACGCTGTACCGCCAGTTCCTGGTCTTCGGTGCGCTGGGGGCTGAACATGCCGCCTTCGAATGCTTCCTGTACTGCGTCGGGGTTGCTCATATCCACCTGGGATGCGGCGTCCTGCATGCGGTTCATGTCCACGCGGATGCCGCGGGCGTAGCGCGCCACGAGCTGGACCAGGTCTTCGCGCAGCCAGGGGTTTGCCTTGTGCAGGCGGATCAGCGCGGATTCACGCACAGCAAGGTAGAGCAGAACCTCCTGCGGGGGCACCTCGATGCTGTCGGCGAGCTGCTGGTAGCCGTTGGGCAGCAGCGCGGAGGAGCCGGGCGCGAGGGGGAAGCCCACGTCGGTGGAGGAGTACACCTCACCGGCGAGCTGCGCGAGTGCCTGCGCCATCTGCGCACCAAAAATCACGGAACCAATGTTGTTCAAGAAGCCGCTGTTGAGAATCTGCGAGATCTCTTCGGGCACGTCTTCGGGTGCGCCGGGCATGACCATGGACTGGGTGACTTCGGCTGCGACCGGCTCGACCATTTCGCGCCAGGAGTCGAAGGAATGCTCCACCCATTCCGCCTTGGACCATGCCTGCACCGGGTAGTTGTGGCGCTCAATGATAGTCACCGCGTCCAGCCAGAGGTCGGCGAGGTTCGCCGCGTCTTCTACGGCGCGCTTGAGGTTTTCGGGTACGGAGGGGTCTTCACCCTTGGAGGCGAGCATCTGGCGGGTCTGGTTCTTCACGCTATCCCAGTTCACACCGCTGGGGCTGTCGGATGCGCCCGCGCCGGAGAACATTGCCTGCACCTGCGCGAACATGCTCTGCATCATGGCGGGGTCAAAGCTCATGCCCATGTTCTTCAGGTCTTCGGGGTCGATGCTGATGCCGAAGGGGTTCTGGCCGCCTTCGCCGAAGAGCGCGCTGAAGGGGTTCTGCGCGTTGGAGGAGGCGCCCTTGCCGCCCTGGCCGGTTGCCCCTGCGGAGGGGTCGAAGCCCTGCTCCTGCATCTTCTTAATGAATTCTTCGAGGGGGTCGCGCTCGTTGGAGGCGCCGCCGGTGGGGTTCTCAGACATGTAGAAGCCTTTCGTAATCCGGGGGTGGGCGCAGCTGGCCCGCTCGCTGTCCAGCCTACCGATTTTTGCTGAGAATTTCCCGTGCCACCGCTGTGGAAGCGGGTTAATCAGCTAAGGGCTCACAAGCTTGTCTTTGGGGCCGGGGTTTGGGAGTTTTTTTCGTGCCGCTGTCACCGTGCGGTGCTGATAAAGCGCGGTGCGGGTCGGAACGTAAACGCCTCCTGGGGCTCTATTTTTAGCGGGGTAACGGTGCCCGCCCGCGTGTTGAAAAGCAGGTTTATCCGGTACTGTAGAAACCATGACTAAGTCCACCCCTGATGCTGAGCAGCAGTCGAACGCCGCCTCCGCGAGCGTGAAGAGTAATGAGAAGGCGGCTAAGCGCCGTTCGCGTTTTGCGCCGCGCCGCGTGAACTTGCGTTCGGTGAGCGCTGTGGCGACGTGCGCCCTGCTGGCTGGTGCTTTTGTTCTGCCCAGTTCCTATGTGAAGGAGGGCCCCGGCCCGCTCTTTGACGTGCTCGGAACCTATCAGGAGAAGGACGTCATTGAGGTTTCTGGCGCGCCCAGCTATAAGACGTTCGGCAAGATGAACATGACCACGGTGTCGGTTTCGGGCGGCCCGTACACGGAGCTGTCCGGCGCGGAGGCGTTCTACGGCTGGTTGGCGTTTGACGGTAACCGCAGCCTCGTGGTGCCGACCGATGCCCTGTACCCGCACGTGAGCCATGAGCAGGCGACGGCGGCGACCGGCGCGCAGATGGCTGATTCGCAGACTCAGGCGAAGGTCGCGGCGATGCGCCAGCTGAAGATGGCGGTGACTGAGAAGGTTCAGGTGCTTTCCACGGTGGAGGGTTCCCCGGCGGCGAGCGTGCTGAAGGCTGATGACCGCATCGTGAAGGTGGGGGAGAAGCAGATTGAGACCCTCACCGATGTTCCGAAGGCGGTAAACGCCTCGAACGGTTCGCCGATTGATGTGACCGTGGAACGTGGCGGCAAGCAGCAGACGTTTAAGCTGACCCCGGTTCGTGCCAGTGACGATAGCCGCTGGATTCTGGGCGCGGGTTTGAAGCAGAGCTATGACCTGCCGGCACACGTGCAGTACAACCTGGACGGTGTGGGCGGCCCGAGTGCCGGTCTGATGCTGGCGCTGGGCACGGTCGATAAGCTCAGCGAGGGTACCCTGCTCGCCGATGAGGACGCCGGAGGCGACCCGTACCGCAGCTACATTTCGGGTACCGGCACGATTGATTCGAACGGTAAGGTCGGCGCAATTGGCGGCATTAAGTACAAGATTTTGGCGACGGGTCGTTACGGTGCGCGCTACTTCTTGGCGCCTAAGGAGAACTGCGATTCGATTGTGAAGATGCAGGCGCAGGACCCTGACCTGTTCAACTACTATCACGCCGGTCAGGTGCGCGGCACGATGGTGGTTGTGCCGGTGTCGACCCTGGATGAGGCGGTGAAGACGGTGGAGGCGATTAAGTCCGGCACCCCGGATGATTCTCTACCCCGTTGCGGTCCCTAACATAACGTTTCTCTCCGCAAGGTTCTCACCCGTATAGCGTAGAAGTCAGCCCCGGTACTTTACGGTACCGGGGCTGTTCTGCGCCCTCCTTACCTCTTTTATCTGCTGTATTTCGCCCCGAGCTTCTACGAGGTTCTGCCCTTCCGCGTTACCTCTGAGATACTTAAAGGCAGTTATTTTCTCTGAACGTATGATGAGCGAGGAATTGTGTCTGAGTCGACCAATAACACCGCGCATCCCAAGCCGACGAATCCTGCCCCCAAGCGCCGTAGCCCCCTGAAGGCAACGATTGCTGTGGTGGCGGTGCTCATTGCTGCTTTTGTGGGTGCGTCCCAGGTGTACACGGACTGGCTGTGGTTTGATCAGCTGGGTTATAGCACCGTGTTCACTACCCAGATTTTGTTGAAGGCAGCCGTGTTTGTGGTGGCTGCCGTGGTGATTGCTGTGCCGCTGTGGGCTTCGATGTCCTACGCGGTCCGTCATGCTGATGTGGCGCCGGCGTCCGAGAAGAAGCCGCAGGAGGCGCCGAACCCGAATCAGAGCGTGCCGACGAGCGGCACGGATGCTGCCGAGCAGATGCTGCGTGACGTGTTTGGTCAGCAGCGTGCTGAGGAGAGCATGCGTCGCTACCACGAGAGCGTGGATAAGGCGCGTAAGGTTCTCCTGATTGCGGTTCCGCTGCTGTTGGGTCTGTTCATTGCTTCGGCGACGATGACTCAGTGGAGCACCGTCGCGCTGTTCTTCAACCAGCAGTCCTTCGGTAAGACTGATCCGGAGTTCGGTCTGGATTACGGTTTCTTCCTGTTTGCGTTGCCGTTCTTCCGCATGGTGGTGACTCTGGTGACCTCCGCTGTGGTGCTGTCGGCGCTCGCGGGCCTGTTCATGCACTACTTCTACGGCGGTATTAAGGTGCAGCCCGGTGGTGTGAGTACCACGTCGGCATTCCGCCGTCACGCTGCGATTGTGGTGGCTGTGTTCTTGCTGACTCGTGCGGTGAGCTTCTGGTTGGACCGCTATTCGTCGACTCAGCAGCAGGTGGGCCGTTGGGCTGGCGCAATGTACACGGACGTGAACTCGTCGATTCCGGTGAACGCTATTTTGGCGATTTCTGCTCTGCTGGTGGCTGTCATGTTTGTGGTGGCTGCTTCGATGAATCGTTGGCGTCTGCCGCTGATTAGCACCGCGATGCTGGTGATTGTTGCTGTGGTTGCTGGCGGCCTGTACCCGTGGATTGTTCAGCGTTTCCAGGTGGTTCCGAATGAGCAGGGTGCTCAGTCGAAGTTCATTCAGCGCAATATTGATGCGACCCGTTACGCGTACGGTCTGGACAAGATTGAGACCACTCCGTATGACGCGACGATTGATACCCGTGCCGGTGCGTTGAGCTCTTCGAGCGCGACCATTGCGAATATCCGTCTGCTGGATCCGAATGTTGTGTCCTCGGCGTTTGCGCAGATGCAGCAGTTCCGCCCGTACTACCGTTTTGATTCGCAGCTGTCGGTGGACCGCTATTCGGTGGGTAACACCACGCAGGATACGGTGCTGGCGGCTCGTGAGCTGAACCCGGCGCAGACCAGCGGCGATTCTTGGTATAACCGCCACGTGGTGTACACCCACGGTTACGGTGTGATTGCCGCCTATGGTAACCAGGTGGATTCTGCGGGTAACCCGAAGTTCTTGCAGTCCGGTATTAAGGCGACCGGTACCCTGAGCGAGGATTACGAGCCGCGTATTTACTTCGGCACGAGCTCGCCGGAGTATTCGATTGTGGGCGGTAAGGGTGACACCCTGGAGCTGGACCGTCCGCTTTCTGCTGACGAAACCAACGCCTCCGATGCGAAGTACACCTTCACCGGTTACGGTGGTCCTCGCGTTGATTCGCTGCTGGCTCGCCTGTCCTACGCGATTAAGTTCCAGTCCTCTGACATTCTGCTGTCGGATGCGGTGCGTGAGGGCTCGCAGATTCTGTACGAACGTAACCCGCTGGATCGTGTGCGTAAGGTGGCGCCGTACCTGAGCGTGGATTCTAAGCCGTACCCGGCGATTGTGAATAATCGCGTGCAGTGGATTGTGGATGCTTACACCACGAGCGATCAGTTCCCCTACGCGCAGGGTAGCTCCCAGGATGCGGCAACCGCTGCGGGTGCTCAGCGTTCTAACTCGGTGAACTACATCCGTAACTCGGTGAAGGCTACCGTGGACGCGTACGACGGTTCGGTGACCCTGTACGCGTGGGATGAGGAGGATCCGGTGCTGAAGGCATGGCAGGGCGTTTTCCCTGGCACGGTGAAGAGCTACCGTGAGATGAACGCTTCGCTGATGAGCCACGTGCGTTACCCGACTGACATGTTCAATATTCAGCGCACCATGCTGAATAAGTACCACGTGACGAACGCGAATAGCTTCTACGCCGGTGACGATGTCTGGTCGATTCCGAACGACCCGACTAATGATCGTAACCAGCCGATTTCGCCCTACTACCTGTCCCTGCAGATGCCTGGTGATTCTCGTGCGCACTTCTCGTTGACGACCACGTTCATTCCTCAGCAGAGCGATTCGAACTCTCGTAACGTGATGTACGGCTTCCTTGCCGCTAATGGTGATGCCGGTACCGGTAAGGACGGCGAGCGTAGCGCCGACTACGGCAAGCTGCGTCTGCTGGAGTTGCCGCGTTCTTCGGTGGTTCCGGGCCCGGGCCAGGCTCAGAATATTTTCAACTCTGATGCTGAGGTGTCGAACCAGCTGAACCTGCTACGCCGCGGTTCCTCTGAGGTTATTAACGGCAATATGCTGACTCTGCCGGTGGGCGGCGGCATGCTGTACGTTCAGCCGGTGTACGTGCAGTCGAGCGGTGACGCTAAGTACCCGCGTCTGCAGCGTGTGCTGGTGAGCTTCGGCGATAAGGTCGGTTTCGCTCCGACTCTGGAGGAGGCGCTGAACCAGGTGTTCGGTGGCTCTTCGGGCGCGAAGCTGGACGGTTCGGCGGCTAGCCCCTCGGCTTCGGCGTCTGGTTCTTCGGGTACCTCGGGTGCTTCGACCGGAGGTTCTTCGGCTTCGCAGTCTTCGGAGCTGAAGCAGGCTCTCAACGATGCCTCGAAGGCGATGACCGATGCTGATGCGGCGATGAAGAAGGGCGACTGGGCTGCCTACGGTGAGGCTCAGAAGCGTCTGGAAGCAGCCGTGAAGAAGGCTCTGGAGGCTGAGGAGGCGCAGAGCGCGGCTTCCGCTAAGGCTTCGGCAGCGCCCAGTGCCTCTGCGGCTCCGAGCGCCTCTGCAGCTCCCAGTGCCGCGGCTTCTGCAAGCGCCCCCGCAAGCGCGAAGCCCAGCGCCAGCGCCTCGGCTTCTCGCTAAGACTAAGAGGCTAAGCCTAAGAGACAGCGGGGGAGTAGCCCATACCGGATGCTCATGGGTCTAGCGTCCTCGCTCTAGATCCGGGGCCTGCACTGGATACGGCTCCTACCGACTAGCTCTAGCGGTCTCTGCGGGAACATCTCTGCGGGAACGGGGTGGAAGTGATTCACTTCCACCCCGTTCCTGTATGTTCTACCCCTGGCACTGCCCCGTAGCCCCTATTCCTACCCAACTGCTTTCTACCCAACTGCTTTCTACCCAACAGCCCCTATTTTTGTGTGCTTGGTTACAAATCGCGTTTTTGGCTTGCATGCCCGGTTTGGGGTCTGTATAGTTGTATGAGTCGCCGCGGGGTGGAGCAGTTCGGTAGCTCGCCGGGCTCATAACCCGGAGGTCGCAGGTTCAAATCCTGTCCCCGCAACCAGAAAAACCCGGTATCTCAACGAAAAGTCGCTGAGATACCGGGTTTTGTTTTGCCCTGACGAGACCGAATCCCTATGTTATTCCCTACCTTTCAGCCAAACTCAGGCCCGTCGTCGAGGTGGGGGGAGGGGGGACTATCACCCAACATCGAGGACTATCATCCAACGCCCCTTCGGGGCGTATGACTATCTTCGCTCGTGCATGATCTCGTGGGAGGGAGGTTGCAGAGGAGGATTTTCACCGCCTAATCGGCGTTGATACCGGCTGTTTACCGCCTGAAAATGCAAAAGCGGTATAGCATTTTCCCTCGTATCTCAACCGAATCCCAACCCTTTACCGCCTAAAACCGAAAACTTTTATATATACACACGCATATGTAGGAAGATGAACACTCGCGTGTACACTTTTTAGAAATTAGGCGGTAGAGGCGGCAACACACTATGTTTTGACTGATATACCAACGTTTTCGATATACCGCTTAGCCTCAAACAGGCGGTAACTAAGCGGGTGAGTGAAAGAGTAGCGTCCCGCATAGTGGTGTAACTGTGTGGTGATCGGCCCGTTGCTTGTGATGGGTGCGGTCACCGTGTGATCCTTCGAGAAAGCTCTCTACTTCTGACTCGAAACGATTTGGAGGCACAACGATGACCGCTCCTCATATTATCGACCCTGCTGGCCTGCTTGGCGAGGCGTTGTCCCAGGCATCCCCAGATTTGATGCGTTCCTTGCTCCAGCACGTCATTAACGCGTTGCTATCAGCGGACGCTGATGCGGTGTGCGGGGCCCAGTGGGGCCAACAAGACCCGCAGCGTCACACCCAGCGCAATGGGTATCGCTACCGGCCCCTGGATACCAGGGTCGGCACCATTGACGTGGCGATC
>NZ_KV821843.1:0-295 GCF_001815755.1 Rothia sp. HMSC061C12 | reverse complement strand
GCTCGTCAAAACCCTGGGGATCACAGGACTATCGAAGTCCCAGGTCTCACGTATGGCAGCCGACGTGGACGAGTTCCGCCATCGCCCCCTCGACGACGCTGGGCCTTTCACGTTCGTCGCCGCTGACGCACTGACCATGAAGGTGCGCGAAGGAGGACGCGTCGTCTCGTGCGCGGTTCTGGTTGCCACCGGAGTCAACAATGACGGACACCGCGAAGTACTGGGGGTGCGCGTATCCACCAGCGAGACCGGCCCGGCGTGGAACGAGTTCTTCGCCGACCTGGTCGCCCGAGGC
>NZ_KV821842.1:0-94530 GCF_001815755.1 Rothia sp. HMSC061C12 | reverse complement strand
GGGGGGGGGAGTGGGTTTGCCGCTTCGTATGTGATGTGTCGGTATTGTGTGCGGGTGTTGTGTGCCAGTGGCGGGGCCGGAGTTTAGCCGGCTATGCTGTGAGCCTTAACGCTAAAAATGCACTTGAGCATTGTGTGCAGTGGTGAAATAATTGCAGTTATGCAGAAAAAGGAACAGAGCCTTCGCGAACGCCGCCGCGAACAAACCTGGACGGCAATCCACGAAGCAGCCCTCAAACGCGTCCGCGACCATGGGATGCGCGGAACCACCGTTGAAGAAATCGCCCAGGAGGCGGGCGTCTCCCCGCGTACCTTCTTCAACTACTTCCCCTCCAAAGAGGACGCCGTTCTGGGTCTGCGTGAACCGGTGGTCAGCGAGGAAATCCTCGAAACAGACCGCGCCCACGAGGATGACAACACCATCATTCGTGTAACCCACCTTCTCTGGGAGGTCATTTTCCAGAGCTTCCACTACGCCAATGGCAAGGACCCCCGAGCTCCCTTTCAGGAGTTCCCCGAGTCCGCGAAACGAATGAAAATGCACTACATGAAGTGCGAACAGGTGCTCACCGATTACCTGAACACTATTGACTGGGTGGCTTTTGACGCGGCCGGTCGCCGCGGCCCCTTCCCGCGCCGAACCCCCGCTGACCCGCTGACCGATCACTTCCGGGAGCGATCACGCGCAAAGGTCCAGCTTGCCTCCGCGGTGCTTCGTCAGCTGGAGTTCGCCCGCGACCTGGAAGATAAAGAGGATATTGCCCGCCATATCCGCCAGACGGTGAAGACCTTCCAGTTCCTGCTTTTTGAGCAGAACCGACCGGCAATCTAGCGGCGGTTCACTGCTACAAACTACAAAAGCCCGCCGGAAACCGAATCCGAGGCCCCGAATCGAGGCAACCGAATCCAGAGCCCGGCGGACACTCACAACAGACATATAGAACGTAACTAAGGATTAAACGATGAGTACAGAGGAAAAGAATCTACCTCAGCCGCCAGCCGGTGAGGCTAAGCAGGAAAGTAAAAACCGCATCCGCGCCATGTTCCTGGGCCTGGTCATTGTGATGCTCATGTCCTCGCTGAACCAGACGATTCTGGCGCCGTCGCTGCCCACGATTGTGGGTGAGCTTCACGGCGTGGAGCACATGAGCTGGGTGATTACCATTTTCATCCTGCTTTCGACGATTACGATGCCGGTCTACGGTAAGCTATCGGATCAGTTCGGACGCAAGCCCTTCCTGATTTTTGCGATTGTCTCCTTCATGGCGGGCTCCGTGGTCGGCGCGCTCGCACAGAACATGAACTGGCTGATTTTCGCGCGTGCCCTGCAGGGTCTGGGCGGTGGCGGTCTGATGATTCTGTCTCAGGCTGTGATTGCTGATGTGATTCCTCCCCGCGACCGCGGCCGTTACATGGGTATTATCGGTGGCGTTTTTGCGTTCTCGTCGGTGGCTGGTCCGCTGATTGGTGGCTGGATTACTGAGGGGCCGGGTTGGCGTTGGGCGTTCTGGCTGAACCTGCCGCTGGCTATCCTGTCGATTCTTGCGGTGATTTTCTTGCTGCCGCACCGCCCGTTCCGTGACCGTGAGAAGCACAGCATCGACTACCTTGGTTCGCTGATTCTGATGGCGGGCACGAGTGCGCTGGTGCTTGCCACGATTTGGGGCGGTAACCAGTACGAGTGGACTTCGCCGCAGATTATTGGTCTGCTGGTCTTCTCTGTGGTTGCTGCGCTGGTGTTTATCCCGGTGGAGAACCGTGCGGCTGAGCCGGTCATGCCCATGTACCTGTTCAAGAACCGTAACTTCCTGCTGACCCTGGGTGCTTCGCTGGCGCTGGGTGTGGCAATGTTCGGTGCGGTGGAGTACATCCCGACCTACCTGCAGATGGCACTGGGTGTGAGCGCTACGGTGGCGGGTCTGCTGATGATCCCGATGATGGGCGTCATGCTGGTGGTGTCGATTGTGACGGGCCGCCTGGTGTCGAAGACTGGCCGCTATAAGGGCTATGTGACGAGCGGTACCGCAATTGTGGCGTTGGGCCTGTTCCTGCTGTCGACCGTGACTGTTGAGACTCCGACCTGGCTGTTCTGTATTTACCTTGCGGTGATGGGTGCCGGTTTGGGTATGTCTATGCAGTTCTTGACTCTGATTGTTCAGAATGCGTTTCCTGTGACTGTTGTGGGTACTGCGACGGCTGCGAATAACTTCTTCCGTCAGGTGGGTGCTACTGTGGGTGCCTCGCTGGTGGGTGGTCTGTTTACCTCGCGTCTGACGTCGCTGATTTCTGAGCGTATGCCGCAGCAGGCGCTGCAGTCTTCGGGTAGCCATGCGTCTTCGTCTCTGACTCCTGAGCTGGTGGCGTCTTTGCCGGAGCCGGTGCACGGCATCATTGTGAATGCGTATAACGATGCGCTGATTCCGCTGTTCCTGTACCTGGTTCCGCTGGGCCTGGTGTCTACGCTGCTTCTGTTCTTCATTCGTGAGGATGCGCTGGCGACGACCCTGGAGACTGAGCCGGCTGTTGATATTGCCCGTGCGGCGACCGGTGCGATTCCGGTGATTACTCCGGAGATGGCGGCGAAGGATGCGCAGGCTCTGAAGAGCATGCGGGGTCCTACCCGTAGGATGATTGCCGAGTCGTTGAGCTCGGAGGCTTCGCCGGATTCGGAGCCTAACGCTAAGAGCTAGGGTCTTAGCACTAGATGCGGAGGCGTTGCCTTCCTATATAAGCGGCGCCCCGGTGCGAGTCGTGTGCTCGTGCCGGGGCGCCGTTTTTGGCTGAGTTGCCTTAAATAGCGCGCTTAAGAGGTGTGCCTTAGTGCTTGGTTTAGGGGTTGGAAGTGTTGGTTTAGTCCCTTAAATAGTGGGTTTACGTGGTGTTTTGCCCCATTAAAGCGCTTATCGAAAAGGTTATTACGTCCCTATGTCGAGAGAATTGTTTCCGATGTAAAATTTTCGTAAAAATTGTTAATCCGCCCCTTTTCCCCGGTATTCCGGGGCATTTTTTTACCCAGCTCCCTTTTAGCTTGCATACAGGCTGTTCTAAGGGGTGAAAGTGCCCAATGTGGGTTTGGTGGAAGTGTTACAGGCTATATAAGATAAAGTACATATGCTCCTAGTGACAGTCATCACGAAGCAGTGCGCTAGGACAGCATGACACACATGCCTTAACACCGACATCTACACAAGGAGGGGAACCGTCCCATGTTTAGGTACATCCTCCAGCGATCGCTGACGTACCTCGTCATGGTCTTTATTACGACCACGATGGGTTACTTTGCAGCGGTTACTGCCCTGAAGCCTGCCCTCTTGGAGCAGGAAAAGGTTCCGAAGCCTAGCCCCGAGCAGGTGAACCGTAACTTCGCATCCCTGGGTCTCGATCCCGAAATGAACCCCTGGGACCGCTACGTTCAGTGGCTGACCAATGTGGTCACCAAGTTCGATTGGGGCCGTAGCCCCAACGGCGCGTACATTAACCAGGAATTTGGCCAGCGCGTGTGGGTTTCTACCCGCCTGCTGCTGGTGGCTACCATTCTCTCGATTGTGATTGGTATTGCCCTGGGTGTGTACTCGGCAGCTCGCCAGTACAAGTTCTCTGACCGTGTTATCACCGGTTACTCCTACCTGGTCTACATCATCCCCGCTCCCGTTGCTTACTTCGTGGTGCAGCAGGGCGCGACCACTATCAACAACATCGCCGTTGCTAATGGTGGAGAGAAGATTTTCTATGTGACCGGTATTTCGACTCCGGGTCTGACCGGATTCTGGGAAATCACCATGGATATGGCGGCGCACTACGTCGTGCCGACCTTCTGTATGACCATCTTCGGTTGGGCTGGTTACCAGATTGCACAGCGTCAGTACCTGCTCGATAACGTGAACGCTGACTTCGTGCGTACCGCTCGTGCTAAGGGCTTGACCCGTAACCAGGCGATTACTCGCCACGCACTGCGCGTCTCCTTCATCCCCGTGGCACAGTCCATCGCGTACCAGATTCCGATGATTTTTGCGGGTGCATTCTTCGCCGAGACCGTCTTTGCATGGCCCGGTATCGGTAAGTGGTCGATTGACTCCATTTCCGCGCAGGACGTGAACGCTGCGACCGTGACCCTCGCGTACGGTTCTGCACTGTTCGCTGTCGGTGCGATCATCGCTGATATCGCTACCACCATCGTCGACCCCCGAGTGAGGATCTCATGAGTCAGGTAACTGCAACTTCCTCCGTACCGGTGGTACAGGAGAACGGTGACTTCAAGGTCATCAACAAGAGCGTTATTATTCTGCGCCGCTTCCTGCGTAACAAGGCTGCAGTCTTCGGTCTGTGCGTGTTCATCGGCATGGGTCTGTTCGGTCTGTTCGGTAAGTACCTGACCAAGTACAAGCCCAACGACATTGACTACATGGCGCTGGGTGAAGGCCCCTCGGCCGAGCACTGGTTCGGTACCACCATCGCGGGTAATGACGTGTTCGCCATGATGTCTGAGGCCGTCTGGACCTCTCTCCAGATTGGTGTGGTCGTCGGTTTGGCCACTGTGTTCATCTCCGCAGTTTACGGTTGTGTGATGGCGTACTTCGGCGGCTGGATTGACAAGATCATGCTGTTCATCCTCGAGACCCTGATCATGGTTCCCTCGCTGCTGATTCTGGCAATTCTGATTAACGGTCAGGTTGGTAAGCAGATTCAGAAGAGCGTCCCCACCTGGGTTCTGCTCTCTGCAGTGCTGATTGCCTTCGGCTGGATGGGTAGCGCCCGTGTTATTCGTGCAATGGCGCAGTCCCTCATCAACCGCGACTTCGTGAAGGCTGCACGCTACATGGGTGTGCACCCCTTCAAGATTGTGATGCGCCACCTGGTTCCGAACATTGGCTCCCTGCTGGTTCTGAACTTCACCAGCGGCATCATGGGCGCTGTGCTCTCTGAGGTCGCTTACTCCTTCATCGGCATCGGTATTAAGTACCCCAACTACTCGCTGGGCTCGCTGATTTCGGATGCTTCGCAGCAGATTAACACCCTGCCGCACATGTTCTGGTTCCCGGTTCTGTTCTTCTTCCTGCTGGTTGGTCCGCTGGCCCTCATGAACGACGGTCTGCGTGACGCATTCGACCCGACTTCGATGTCGGTCGGTAAGATCAAGAAGTCCAAGAAGAACGAGAAGGCAGAGGCACCCGCTGCCGCTGCAAAGGAGGCGAAGAACTAATGAGTACCTCTCCCGTTCTGAGCGTTAAGGACCTCAACGTCCGCTTCAACACTGAGAATGGCGTCGTGCACGCTGTTCGCGGTGTGAACTTTGACCTGTACCCCGGTAAGACCCTGGGTATTGTGGGTGAGTCCGGTTCCGGTAAGTCCGTTGCTTCCATGGCGATCATGGGCCTGCACCCGACTACCGCTGACATCACCGGTTCGGTCAAGTACAACGGCACCGAGCTGCTGGGTCTGAGCGATAAGGAAATGTGCGCATACCGCGGCAAGGAGATCTCTATGATCTTCCAGGATCCGCTGTCCTCGCTGACCCCCGTGTACACCATTGGTGATCAGATTGCTGAGGTGCTCAAGGTCCACAACAAGGGCATGAGCAAGCAGGCTATCAAGGACCGTTCCATCGAACTGATGCGTATGGTGGGCATTCCTTCGCCGGCTGACCGCCTGCGTTCCTTCCCGCACGAGTTCTCCGGTGGTATGCGTCAGCGCATCATGATCGCTATGGCGATTGCGAATGACCCCCGCGTGCTCATCGCCGATGAGCCCACTACCGCACTGGATGTGACCATTCAGGCGCAGGTGCTGGAGGTTATGCAGAAGGCTCAGGATGAGACCGGCGCAGCGACCATCATGATTACCCACGACCTCGGTGTTGTGGCTGGTATGGCTGACGACATTCTGGTGATGTACGCCGGTAAGCCGGTGGAGATTGCGAAGGCAGAGGACCTGTACAAGCATCCCTCCCACCCGTACACCATTGGCCTGCTGGGTGCGGTCCCGCGTGTGGACCGTTCCGAGAAGGTCTCCCTGGTTCCGATTGAGGGTACCCCTCCGAACCTGATTAACCCGGTGACCGCGTGCTCCTTCCGCCCGCGTTGCCCCATCGCTAAGAGCGGTGGCCAGTGCTGCCAGGACTCCAACGGCGAGCCCGATCTGCAGCTGCTGGAAGGCGTTGGCGAGGGCCACTACTCCTCCTGCACCATCTCTCAGGAGCTGGTCGGTAAGACCGCAGACGAGCTGTACCCGGTTCCGGAACCCCCGGTATCGAAGTACGACGGTATTCCGCGTGAGGAGCGTGCCCCCGTCCTGGAGGTCCGCAACGTCAAGAAGCACTTCCCGCTCATGAAGGGTGCGCTGATTAAGCGCCGCGTGGGCACTGTGAAGGCTGTGAACGGCCTGTCCTTCGACATTCGCGAGGGCGAGTGCTTCTCCATCGTGGGTGAGTCCGGTTGTGGTAAGACCACCACCCTGCTGGAAATCATGGAGTTCAACAAGAACACCGACGGTGAGATTCTGATTAACGGAACCTCCACCAAGGACGGCAAGTCCGCAGGTGAGATTCTTGAGCTGCGTAAGAACCAGCAGATGGTGTTCCAGGACCCCACCGGTGCTCTGGATCCGCGCTTCACCGTTTACGAGGTGCTTGCGGAGCCCCTGGAAAACCAGGGCATGAACAAGGCAGACATCAAGAAGCGCGTCATCGAACTGATGCACATTGTGGGTCTGCAGCCTGACCACGTGAACCGCTTCCCGAACCAGTTCTCTGGCGGTCAGCGTCAGCGTATCGGTATTGCTCGTGCGCTGGCTGTGAACCCCAAGCTCGTGGTTCTGGATGAGCCGGTGTCCGCACTGGACGTGTCCGTGCAGGCTGGCGTGATTAACCTGCTGGAGGAGTTGCGTGCGAACCTGGGTCTGAGCTACCTGATGGTTGCTCACGACCTCGCGGTGATTCGCCACGCATCCGACCGCGTTGCAGTGATGTACCTGGGTCGTATCGTTGAGATTGGTGACGTCGACCAGGTGTTCGACAACCCGATTCACCCGTACACCCGTGCACTGCTCTCGGCGATTCCGGTTCCGGATCCCGAGGTTGAGGCAAAGCGCCACCGCATTATGCTTGAGGGCGACCTGCCCACTCCGGTGAACGCGCCTAAGGGCTGTGGCTTCTCGAGCCGCTGCCCGGTCTTCAAGCTCCTGCCTGAGGACAAGAAGCGTCGTTGCCTGGAGGAGATGCCGGAACTGACCCACGTTGAGGGTGAGGATCACGGTTATGCTTGCTACTTCCCGGAGGCTGAAGCCGCTACGGTGTAGCTCTAGAGTCGGCTGAATAAGTCGCATGTGTGCCGAGGGGCGAATATTCGTTGAATATTCGCCCCTCGGGTTTTTTATGCCCGGTATCGGCGGGCTTGTACGTTGTTCGAGATTGTCACCTAGTGAGACGGTGGGAGCCGCAGAATGTGGCGCTAGGCACTGAAACGCCCCAGGAAACAGGCAAAACCGCCCTGACTAGGTATAACCTTTCTCACCATTCAAGATATGAATATTTATGGGCGGGCTTTCCTGCGGGCTGTAAGCCATAATTAAGCCATGGGCGCGCCGCTAGGGGCGTACCCGAAGGAACACATTCATAGACCGGCACTAATTCATCGCTCACCGCACCCTTTGGGCGGCGCATGAGCAGGGAATCCTTGACGCTTTCCTGCGGGATTATTGAGGGTCAAACGTATAAGAGGACACTCTCATGGAGAAGAATTTCATCCTGAACCGTCGTACCGTTCTCGGTGGCGCTGCAGCACTGGGTACCGTGGGCGTACTGGCTGCGTGCGGCTCGTCCAAGGACTCCAAGGCAACCACCCAGGGCGCAACCGTGGGCACCGATGCAAAGGAGCTTTACGACCTTGGTGAGGCTGCTGTTTCTGAGCTGAAGGATGGCGGCACTCTGCGCCTGGCTATTCCCGGTATTGGTCCGGACTTCAACCTTTTCAGCGCGGACGGCAACTCCCTGTACACCCAGACTGCTATGAGCCCCGTGGCTTACGCAGGCCTGTGGCAGGGTGACCCCATGGGTAAGCGCACTCTGGCTCCCGATTTTGCGAAGAGCTTCGATGTCGCCGAAGAAAACGGTCTGCCCGTTGTCTCCATTGAGCTGAACCCCCAGGCTAAGTTCAACGACGGTACCCCCATTGACTACAAGGCTCTGCAGGCTACCTGGGAGGTCCTCAAGAGCACCGATGGCGGCTACAAGATTGGTACCAGCGGCATCTACAGCAGCATTGCTTCCGTGGAGCGCGACGGTGACGACTTCAAGGTGAAGGTAACTTTCTCCGCACCTTACTACCCGCTGGAGACCCTCTTCGCTGGCATTATGCACCCGGCTCTGCTGGACAAGGAACTCTTCAACACTGGTTTCGTGGACAAGCCGCACCCCGAGTACTGGGTTGGTCCCTTCACCATTGCCGAGGGTGGCTGGAACTCTACCGAAAAGACCCTGACCCTGACCCGCAATGAGAAGTGGTGGGGTGAGAAGCCCGTTCTGGAGCGTATCGTCTTCCGTCAGATGGATTCCGCTGCTGAGCGCGCAGCATTCAAGAACGATGAGCTTGATGCGATTGGTGCTACTACTGTTTCTGCATACAATGAGCTCAAGGAAGTTGCTAACACCGAGATTCGCCGAGGCGCTCGCCTGTTCTCCGGTGGCGTGACCATGAACCCCGCCCGCATGCAGGATGTTGCTCTGCGTCGTGCTGTGGTTGCTGGTCTGAACCGTGAGGCTCTCGCCAAGATTCGTTTCCAGGGCCTGGATTACAAAGAGAAGCTTCCCGGCTCGATGATTCACATGCCCTTCAACGAGTACTACCAGGACGTTTACCCGACTCCGAACAACGATGCTGCTGCAGCTGCCAAGATTCTGGAAGAGGCAGGTTACACCAAGAACGGCGAGTTCTACGAGAAGGACGGCAAGCAGGCTGCCTTCAAGTTCTCCATCTTCGGTGAGGACCCCACCTCCAAGGCTGTCGGTCAGACCCTGGTTCAGCAGCTGAAGTCTGCAGGCATTAATGCTGAGCTTGACTCCCGTGCTGTTAGCGAGTTTAACAAGACCATGACCTCCAAGGATTACGACGCAACCTCTTCCGGTTTCGCTCCGAGCTCCCCGGATGCTACCGAGGCTACCGAGCAGTTCTACATGCGCCGTAAGCCCGAGGAAGCCGGTTCCGATGAGATCAATGAGATGATTGCAAAGATGAAGCTCATTGCTGACAACAAGGAACGCAACCTGGCTTGCAACGAGATTGAGAAGAAGCACCTGGCTGAGTTCGCAGTGCTGATTCCGCTCATCAACGGCCCCGAGTACAAGTTCGTGAAGAAGGGTCTGCACAACTACGGTGTGTCCCTCTTCCAGGGCACCGGCATTCACTGGGAGAAGGTTGGTTGGGCTAAGTAAGTCCTCTTCCCTTCACCTACTAGGTGATTAGCCTAGAGCTATTGAAAGTGTCCACCCGGATTATCCGGGTGGACACTTTTTGCATTTCTGGAGGGGGCTTTGGGTGCTTTTGTGTACCTATGTGGGGGAGTGATGGTATAGCTATCCGGCAAAATCCGAAAAATTCGCGCAAAAACAGGGTATTCATAGTATGAATATCCAAAAGACACGATAAATATTAAGAAATATTGTAAAAATGCTTGGTTTTCGATCCTGGGGCGCGCTACAGTGGAGTCATACAAAGTTATGCAGTGCTCTGCATAAATAATCAACACTTCGGGGATACGGGATACACCCGCCCACGCAAGACAGAAGGAAACCACTCCCATGACCGCCAACACCGCATACACCGCGAGTAGCCACGAAGCGACTAAGAACAGCTTCAGCCGCCGCGCCCTCATTGGCGGCACCGCGGCTCTGGGAGCTGTAGGTCTGCTCAGCGCCTGCGGCAACGGCAGCGCAAGCTCTGAAAAGACCAAGGCCGCCGGCGCCGGTGCCAATATCGAAGACCTCTACAACATCAACGCTCAGGATGTGAACAGCCTGAAGAAGGGCGGCATCCTGCGCCTGCCCGCCGGATCCATCGGTCCGAACTTCAACTTCTACACCCAGAGCGGTAACACCAGCGATAACGTCACCGTTATGAGCACCATCAGTCAGGCTGGCATGTGGAACCTCGACTTTGATGGCACCTACAAGCTGAACACCGACTTCGCTGTCTCCTTCGAGCACAGCAAGAAGGGCGACAAGATTCAGGTTGCCGTCAAGCTCAACCCCAAGGCCGTCTTCAACGATGGCACCCCCATCACCTACAAGGCGCTCCAGTCCACCTGGAACATCTTCAAGAGCCTGGATAATGGCTACAACATTGTCTCCAGTGGCATCTACGAATTCGTTGAATCCGTAGAAAAGGGCGAAGACGACTACAGCGCAATCGTCACCTTCTCCAAGCCCTACCACCCGCTGCAGAGCCTCTTCTCTGAGATTCTGCACCCCGCACTGGAAGACGTCGAGCTCTTCAACAACGGCTTCGTGGATGCGCCCCACCCCGAGTACTGGGCTGGCCCCTTCACCCTGGCGGATAAGGGCTGGGATTCCACTGCGAAGACCTTCAGCGTTGTACCCAATGACAAGTGGTGGGGCACCAAGCCTCTGCTGGACAAGATCGTCTTTACCCAGATGGAGTCCAGCGCTACACGTGCCGCGTTCAAGAACGATGAAATTGACGCTATTGGTGCAAGCACCTCCTCCACCTATGCCGAGGTGAAGAACATTGCGGGTACCGAACTGCGTAAGGGCACCCGCCTCTACGCCGGCGGCCTGGATATCAATCCCCGCCGCGTCAAGGATGCTGCCCTGCGTAAGGCAATCTTCGTCGGCACCAACCGTGAAGCACTCGCAAAGATTCAGTTCCAGGGTCTGCCCTACGAGGAAGCTATCCCCGGTTCGATGATTCACATGCCCTTCTCGCCCTACTACCAGGATTCTTACCCGACCCCGAATAACAGTGTTTCGGAGGCGCAGAAGATTCTGGAAGCCGCCGGCTACACCAAGAACGGCGACTACTACGAGAAGGATGGCACGAAGGCTGGCTGTGCAGTGGTGGTCTTCGGTGATGACCCGACCACCAAGGGTAAGGCTCAGACCTTTACCCAGCAGATGAAGGATGTTGGCATTGAGATCCGGATCGATCAGCATGCCGATAGCGAGTTCGCCACCATTTTGGGCGACTGGGACTACGATATTTCCTTCAGCGGCTACTCGGTCTCTGCTGACGCGACCGAGAGTACCAAGCAGTTCTACTACTCCGAGAACAACGAAGGTATCGGCAGCAAGGAAATCGATGCCCTCATCGACGCCATGACCCTCATTGAGGATGACAAGGAACGTAACCTCGCCTGCAACGAGATTGAGAAGAAGCACATGGCGGAGTTCGCCTTCCTGGGCACCATTACGAACGGTCCTGACTTTGTGATGGTCAAGAAGACTCTGGCTAACTACGGTCCGCGCCTGTACAAGTCGATGGACTGGGCTGCTGTGGGCTGGATGAACTCCTAGGGGTTCCTGTCCTATGAGCGGGTCGAATGCGTATATGCGCGTTCGGCCCGCTTTGCTGTGCCTGCTGACCATTTCTGGAGGTGGGGGAGGGGTGTTGCGCGAAGGATAGTGGGGTTGTGTCGATATGGATTTAGGCCCGCTGCCTTAGGGCCGGGCGTAATAATTAAGAAATATTTATCGTGTTGCACACTTGTAGTGATATGTGTGGTGTACACTACTAAAAATATTAAATGTGGCTTAGAACATAGCTTTAGGTCACATTATTTTGCATGGCTTGACCTGCCCGCCCATCACCGCAGATAGCAGGCGCTCCTACAGGCGGAAACCCCGCCTCCAGAGCACGCGAGCCACCCACTCTACACTGCAAACACTGCATCAGCGCAGTCCACACCCCGCAAGGAGCCCATCATGAGCCCCCACCCCATCCCCTCCCTCTCCGGATTCAACCCGATCATGAGCCGCCGCGTACTGTTCGGCGGCGCAACCGCCGTCGCTGCTGCCGGCGTACTGAGCGCTTGTGGCTCCTCGTCCTCCAAGACCGAGCACAAGGCAAGCGAAACCCCGTTCTATGAAATCAACGAGCAAGATGCCTCGAAGCTCAAGCAGGGCGGTACCCTGAACCTGAGCACTTACTCCCTCGGTCCGGACTTCAACCGTTTCTCCCAGAACGGCTCCAGCACCTCCGTCTCCGAAACCATGGGCGTTATCGCCGGTGCCGGCATCTGGCGCAGCACCTTCAAGGGTGAAGACGAGCTCGACCCCAACTACTGCCTCGGCTTCGAAGCTAAGGAAGTAGACGGCAAGATCACCGCAGAGGTTCGCCTGAACCCCAAGGCAGTCTTCAACGACGGCACCCCCATCGACATCGACGCCCTCAAGGCAACCTGGCAGATCCAGCGTGACCCCGACGGTGAATACAAGATTGCCGCAGCAGGTATCTACGAGTACATCGAAAGCGTTGAAGCTATCGATGGCGACCGCTACCACGCACGCGTTGTTTTCAAGACTGCGCACAACCCCGTCAAGGGTCTGCTCTTCGGCGGAATCCTGCACCCGGCGATGCTCGACGTAAACCTCTTCAATGAAGGCTTCGTGGACAACCCCCACCCCGAGCTCGGTTGCGGCCCCTTCACCCTGGCACCCAACGGCTGGAACTCCTCCGAGAAGACCTTCACTGCTGTGCCCAACGACAAGTGGTGGGGTGAGAAGCCCAAGCTGGACCGCATCGTCGTGCGTGAAATGGCAGACGCTGCAGCTCGCGCCGCCTACAAGAACGGCGAGCTGGACGTCGTGGAATCACGTACCCTCAGCGCCTACAACGAGATGAAGGACGTTGCAAACTCTGAAATCCGCCGCGGTCGCCGCCTCTTCGCCGGCGGCATGAACCTGAACGCAGAGCACATCACTGATGTTGCTGTCCGTAAGGCAATCTTCCTGGGTATCGACCGTGGTGCTCTGGCAAAGATTCGCTTCCAGGGTCTGCCCTACGAAGAAGAAGTTCCCGGCTCGATGCTTCTGTTGGGTTCCTCCCAGTACTACCGCGACAACTACCCGGCACGTAACCCGGAGGAAGCACGCAAGGTCCTGGAGAAGGCAGGCTACACCAAGTCCGGCGACTTCTACGCGAAGGACGGCAAGACCATCACCTTGAAGCTGACCACCTTCGGTGATGACGCCACTACCAAGGGCCAGGCACAGACCTTCATCCAGAGCATGAAGGAAATCGGCATTAACTTCGAGCTCGATTCGCGTGCACAGTCTGAATTCTCGAAGGTTGTTGGTAACCGCGAGTACGACGTAAGCATTTCGGGCTTCGGCGTGACCTCCGAGCCGACCAGTGCAGCCGAGTACTTCTACCACTCCAAGAACTGGAACGGCGTCGGCACCCCCGAAATCGACGCTATGGTCGACGAGATGGTCACCATCCTCGATGACGCTAAGCGCGCCGAGAAGTGCAACGAAATTGAGAAGAAGCACATGAGCGAGGTTTGCCTCTTCATCCCCTTCCTCAATGGCCCGGACTTCAAGGCATGCCGCCCGAAGCTCGCTAACTACGGTGCGTTCCTCTTCAAGACCACCGACTGGTCTACCGTCGGCTGGATGGCATAAGCCGCAGTTTTAAGCTCCCCGCCCCCTATACGTTTTCGCAGTGTCGTATGGGGCGGGGAGCTTTTTCTTGTGGAGGGTTCAGTGCGCTTTAGCTGCCCCGTCGCTGTGCTTGTAACTTGTAACGACTCTCAAAGCACCGGATGTGACGCGCTCGCATGCTGATCGGACATAATATTTTATTTTTTAGTTTTTATGCATGTGTTCCGTGTAATGGTGAGGGTTGAAGATGTCGCAGGTGCCATTTTTATACGCCGTACGGTTTGTGTGGAGGTTGGAATGTGGTCTGCGCCGCTTCTTTTGGGGGTATACTGTGTTTCAATCACAAACAATGTGGGGGCTCTCACAAGGGTGATCGGCAGAGGCTTCGTCGCCACTGCACACAAGACGCACAACATCGTGCGCCATACGATGCACACCCGAGCCCTCCGGCACGAGGAGAACACATGACTCATCTGCGTATTAACCGCCGTACCCTGCTGACCGGCACTGTTGCCCTGGGTACCGTCGGCCTGCTCGCTGCATGCGGCGGCGGCTCTGACAAGAAGATCAGCGGTAAGGCTGCATCAAGCACCGAGGAAATCGTCAAGAACCTCGAAATCAACAAGCAGGACCGCTCCTCCCTCAAGCAGGGTGGCGAGTTCCGCGGTAGCGTCTCTGCAGTCGGCCCGAACTTCAACATTCTGACTCAGAGCGGCTACACCACCGAGAACCTCACCGCATTCGGTGGCGCCTGCAACATCCCCTCCGCTATCGGCTTCACCTCCCTGAGCCCTGCTGGCGAATACAGCCTCAACGACGACTATGTCAGCGACTACAAGGCAGAGACCGTTGGCGGCGTGCAGACCATCACCTTCAAGCTCAACTCTAAGGCTGTCTTCAATGACGGCACCCCCGTTGACATTGAGGCAATCCGCGCCGCGTGGACCGTCTATCGCAACCCCGATGACGGCTACAACGTCATCGCCGCTCCCTTCTGGCAGCAGGTAGCGTCCATCGACCCCGTGGATGGCGACAAGACCCGCGTCAAGATCGTCATGTCCAAGCCCCTGTACCCTGCCGAGACCCTCGGCCTGCTCGGTCTGCACCCCGCACTGACCGACAAGGAGCTCTTCAACAACGGCTTCGTGAACAAGCCCATGGATCAGTACTGGTCCGGCCCCTTCAAGATTGGCGAGTGGAACTCTTCGGCTAAGACCCTCACCCTCGTGCCCAACGACAAGTGGTGGGGCGAGAAGCCTCTGCTGGACCGCATTATCTGGCGTGAAATGGGCGACGAAGCAGAGCGCGCAGCGTTCAAGAATGGCGAGCTGGACAGCATCGGCTTTGCTGGCCTGGCAACCTACAACGCCGTCAAGGGTCAGCCCGGTGTCCAGATTCGCTCCGGCCAGAGCGTCGGCGTGATCAACCTGCAGTTCAACCCGACCCGCGTGACCGACACCGCCCTGCGCCGTGCAGTCTTCGCCGCGGTTGACCGCTCTCAGCTGGCTAAGGTCAAGTTCGGCCAGATCAACTGGGAAGAGCCCCTGACCGGCTCCATGATTGCTATGCCCTTCCAGAAGGGCTACCAGGACGCTATGCCTTCTAACCCCGGCCCCGAGGCTGCGGCAAAGATCCTGGAAGCAGCAGGCTACTCCAAGAATGGCGACTACTACGCCAAGGACGGTAAGACTGCAGGCTTCTCCATCACCTACTTCGGTTCGGATGCAACCTCCCTGGCTCAGTTCCAGAACCTCGAGCAGCAGCTCAAGGCAGCAGGTATTAAGCTCGAGCAGGATAACCAGCCGCAGTCCCAGTTCAACTCCGTGATGGGCTCTAAGCAGTACGACTGCGCCTTCTCCGGCTGGGGTATTGGTGCTGACCCCGCAGACAGTGTTCAGTACTTCTACACCAGCGAAATCAACGAAGGTGTGGGCGATCCCGAGCTGGATAAGTTCATCGCGTCCATTTACGAGAAGGAATCCCACGAGGAGCAGTTGAAGATGGCTGCTGAGGCTGAGAAGCAGCACATGGAGAAGGTCGCTATTTACTTCCCCTACGCTAACGGCCCCAGCTACGCAGCTGTGAAGGAGAAGCTGGCTAACTACGGTCCTTCCCTCTTCGCAACCAGTTACACCGACCCCAAGCGCTGGACCAATGTGGGTTGGCAGAACTAAAGCCACACGTTAATTTTCTGGATTCCTATTCGGTAGTTGCTGAATTTTTGGAGGCGCCGGCATAAGACTCCGGAAGGGTAAAGTCCCGCGGTATTCCGCCTCAGAGGCGGGATGCTGCGGGACTTTTCTGCGTTTTTGATGGGTGGTTATTGTGGTGGGGCAGTTTCGGGGATTGGCTGAAATATTTTCCCTGAAACGGTGAACTAGGTCATAGTGCATGGGAAATGTGTGTATACTATTGCCAATGCAAAATGTGCGTGCTGTCACAAAGGTGTGCGGGTTGTGTTCCCCCGCGTACAAAAATTCAGCATCCCACCTAACTGAGGAAAACTAATGACCACTTTCACCCTCAACCGTCGTACCCTGCTCACCGGCACCGTTGCCCTGGGTACCGTCGGCCTGCTCGCAGCCTGCGGCGGCAACTCCTCCAAGAACGAAACCAGCGCTCTCTCCGCCGGCGACGACCTCTCCAAGGCAGTCTCCTACAACGAGAAGGACCGCTCCGCCCTCAAGGACAGCGGCGAGCTGCGACTGAGCGCAGACGGCATTGGCCCGAACTTCAACATCCTCAACACCAACGGCTACACCGCCGGTAACCTGAACATTCAGGCGGCAATCAACTCCGCCTTCACCGGCGGCTTCTATGCTGACTTCCGCGGCGAGTCGCACATGAACGAGGACTACGTCACCGAATACAAGGCGCAAACCGTTGACGGCGTGCAGACCGTGACCTTCAAGATCAACCCCAAGGCAGCCTTCAACGACGGTACCCCCATCGACGTGAACGCCGTCAAGAGCTACCAGACCATCTACACCGCCGCGGCATCCGGTTCGGACTACCAGATCACCCCCTCGCCCATCTGGGAACAGGTCGCAAGCGTCGAGGCTGTGGACGGCGATACCCGCCACGTGAAGGTCACCATGTCCAAGCCCTGGTACCCCATCGAAGGCAGCTTCACCTCGTTCCTGCACCCGGCATTCGCCGACCCCAAGTTCTTCAACGACGGCCTGAACGACAAGCCCCTCGACCAGTACTGGGCAGGTCCCTTCAAGGTCGGCGAGTGGAACTCCTCCTCCAAGGTGCTCACGGTCGTTCGCAACGAGAAGTGGTGGGGCCAGAAGCCCGCTCTTGAGCGCATCACCTGGCGTGAAATGAGCTCCCAGGCAGAGCAGGCAGCTTACAAGAACGGCGAAATCGACTACGTGGATGCCAGCACCCTCAGCTCCTACAACGAGCTCTCCGGCGTGGCAAACACCGACATTCGCAAGGGTAGCGCTCTCAGCGTGGGCAACTACGAAATCAACCCCGAAAAGGTGCCCCTGCCCGTCCGCCGCGCATTCGTTGCAGCCCTCAACCGTGAGCAGTTGCAGAAGCTGCGCTACGAGAAGCTCGGCTGGAAGGAAACCCTGCCCGGCTCCATGTGCATGCTACCCATGCAGGAAGGCTACCAGGACAACTACCCGACCAAGCTTGGCAAGGACGTCGCCACCAAGATCCTTGAGGACGCAGGCTACACCAAGAACGGCGACTACTACGCTAAGGACGGCGCTAAGGTCTCCTACCCGGTTATCACCTTCGGTAGCGACCCGGTTGTCAGCTCCACCGCGCAGTTCCTCGTCCAGCAGATGAAGGAAATCGGCGTTGAACTGACCATCGAGAACCACGGTGCTTCTGAAATGTCGAGCATCATCTCCTCGAAGAACTTCGCGATTAAGACCGGTGGCTACGGCATCACCACCTCCCCGGTGGATGCGGCGAACTACTTCTACATCTCCGAGACCAACAACGGTCACGGTAAGGATCTGGACTCGCTGGCAGCAACCATGATGTCCACCGAGGACCCGAAGGAACAGCTCAAGATCATGAACGAGCTGGAGAAGCGCCACCTGGACGAGGTCGCCATCTACGTGCCCACCCACAACGGCCCGAACTTCAAGGCGTGCCGTAAGGGCCTGGCGAACTACGGCCCCATGCTCTTCGGCCTGCCCTACTACAACCCGAACGTATGGATCAACGTCGGTTGGGAGAAGCAAAACTAAGCGTTGAGCACCGCTCACACACTCCATAAGGGGTAAAAGCGCTACAGCGGCGTGTTACAAAAGGATTAAAACCTTCTGTAGCACGCCGCTTTCCCGTTCCTAAGAGAGTCGCACGGATATACTTAAAACAAATGTGGGCATTCTGCCCGCAACCCCGGCAGAGACTGTCCTCCCGCCGGGTTGGAGTGTGGGTTACGCACCGTTCGCGTACCGCCTCCACAACACTGCGAATACTCTAGGAGAAATTCCATGAAGAGCATGTCTGTCTCTCGCCGTACCCTCCTGACCGGCACCGTTGCCCTCGGCACCGTTGGTCTACTGGCTGCCTGCGGCAGCTCGAAGGAAAAGGTTGGCGGTAGCGCCGCTAACAACGCTGAAGATATTCTGAAGAACCTTCAGGTCAACAAGCAGGACCGTTCCTCCCTCAAGCAGGGTGGCACCCTGACCCTCGCGGCTACCGCCCTGGGCCCCAACTTCAACCTGCAGACCCAGAGCGGCTACACCTCCAGCAACCTGGACGCTCTGGCACCCTGCAACATTCCCGCCGTGATGGGCTTCTACACCATGAGCCCCGAAGGCGAAGGCACCCTCAACCCCGAGTTCTGCACCGAGCACAAGACCGAGACCGTCGATGGCGTGCAGACCGCGACCTTCAAGATCAACCCCAAGGCTGCCTTCAACGACGGCACTCCCATGGACGTGAACGCTGTTCGCGCCATGTGGAAGGTCTACAGCGCAGTCACCGACAACCCCTACCACATCACCGATAACACCATGTGGCAGCAGGTTGAAAGCATCGAGGCTGTGGACGGCGACAACTTCCACGTCAAGGTCACCATGAAGGCTCCGTATTACCCCTCCGAGGGTCTGTGCGCCTTCGCAATCCACCCCGCACTGGAAGACGTCAACCTCTTCAACGAAGGCTTCGTTGACAAGCCCCTCGACCAGTACTGGGCAGGTCCCTTCAAGGTTGGCGAGTGGAACTCCTCCCAGAAGGTGCTCACCCTGGTCAAGAACGACAAGTGGTGGGGCGAGAAGCCGGTGCTGGACCGCATCATCTGGCGTCAGATGGACTCCGAAGCAATCCGTGCAAGCTTCAAGAACGGCGAACTGGACGCCTTCACCTTCGTGGGTGCAACCAGCTACAACGCTGTGAAGGGCCAGGCTGGCACCGAGATTCGCCAGAGCCAGAACACCAACGTCAACATCATTCAGCTGAACCCCAAGCGCATCGAGGACCTGGCACTGCGCCGCGCAATCCTTGCTTCTGTGGACCGCGAGCAGATCGCTAAGGCATACTTCTCGCAGCTTGGCTGGACCGAGCCGCTGCCCGGCTCCATCATCGCAATGCCGTTCCAGAAGGGTTACCAGAACAACTACGCTGGTGACACCGGTGCACAGGCAGCTGGCAAGATTCTGGAGGCTGCAGGCTACTCCAAGTCCGGCGACTACTACGCTAAGAACGGCAAGGTTGCTGGCTTCGCTCTGACCTCTTTCGGTTCCGAGGCGGTCTACCAGGCGGTCTACCAGATTCTGGAGCAGCAGCTGAAGTCCGCAGGTATCCGCCTGAGCGCTGACAACCAGCCGCAGTCGAACTCCAACTCCGTGCTTGGCCAGAAGAGCTACGAAGCAATCTTCACCGGTTGGGGCGTTCTGCCCGACCTGGCTTCCTCGGCACCCTACTTCTTCACCACCGAGGTGTTCGGAGTCGGTGACCCCGAAGTTGATAAGCTCATCGAGAAGCTGCAGAACACCGAGAAGGAAGACGAGCGCATCAAGATCGCTAACGAGGCGGAGAAGCTCTACTACGAGAAGGTCGCAGTGTACCTGCCCTACGCAAACGGCCCGATGTACGCCGCTGTTAAGGCTAAGGTCGCGAACTACGGTCCGTCCCTGTTCAAGCAGAGCTACACCAGCGCTGACTACTGGGTCAACGTTGGCTGGCAGGAGTAGTACCGCTTGCGGTAACGCTCTAGCCGTCCTGTAGGACTCGAAATCCCGGGTACTCTCACGAGAGAGTGCCCGGGATTTTTCTGTCCCGCTTGTTCTGCGTCCTTTAGCTGGATACATTAGCGGGATATGTAATTACAAAAACTAGGGGAGCGCCACTCTAACTGGCTGCTACCACTCGCCCAGGTACAGGGCACGCTCCTGCAGGTACCTCAACATCTTCGGGTTCTGCCGCAGATAGAAGATACGGTAAATGCCGCCTCCAGCAACGATGAAAGCCAGCGGGAAACCCAAAATCACGAGCACACGGCTCATATTAGCGGACAGATCAAACGGATCACCGCTGGTTGCCACCAGCACAATCCAGAGAGAATAGCCCACGCAGGCGAGCAGAGTGCCCCACATGCCGCGCACGAGCCAACTCACCAGCGTCACCGCAATGACCCACGCCAGCGCCAACGTGAACTGGTGCCGCTCCGCCTGAGCCCAAGGGAGCGCCCCCACGTAAATAATTGCGGGGATGCCCAGGTACCCGGGGATATTCAGCGAGGCAAGAATATTCACGCAGAAATATCCCAAGAAAATAGCGCTCAACGACGAGGACAGGAACAGGTGCAGGGGAATCATGCCGTCGCCGCTATAGACGGCGGTCGGGCCAGCGTACACGGTTTCAAACATGAGGGTCAGCGGAGTCATCATGTACTCAATCCAGACGACCAGTGCAAAAGCACCGAAAATGCCCAGAGCCTGCATCAGCGCAATCAACCGTGAACGCGCATCGTGAGGAATGGTGAAGCTCTGCCCCTTCGCCTTGACGCCGCAGACATGAACGACAGCCACCATTGCCGCGATGCACAGCACCCAGCGCACGAGGACCCCCGGTAGCTCAGGAAGACCTCCATAAGCCCCCGTAGCGGGGTCACCCCAGGCTCCGGGGAGCAGCGTAATAGCGTGAGTACCCTCGGGGAGGCTGGTGAAGGAAGCAAGCCGGTGCGGTTCGTAGATAACCCACCACAGAAGACAGGCTGGAATCAGCGCGGAGAGCTTACGTAACAGAACCGGAAACGGCGCAGACTCGTAGACGAGCGCCTCAAGATTGAGCCGACGCATCAGCCGCCGAACAGGAGAAAGAGCGCGTAGCTTTTTTGCTGCTCTTCCCACACTCCGGTATCCCATGTCCTAGTATCAGAAGACATCATCGTATTCCCTATCACTTGAGAACTTCCTTGTTGAGCGTATTCTTACATTAGCAGAAATACCCCAGGGTAGTGCCTAAACCCCAGCAAACCCTGCCCAGCAAACCCGGCTCAAAGAATCAGCACATCAGGAAACAGGGCATAAGGGAAAGGGAACATAAGGAAAGGGACCCCACCACAATGGTGGGGCCCCTTAGAGCCTAGAAAGCGAACTACTTAGTGGTCACCTTCAGGACAGTGCTCAGGTTCTGGTGAGCAACGCCCGGCAGACCCTTAACCTCAGTGAACTTGCGGGTGTTGGTCACAATCACCGGGGTAATCAGCGGGTAACCCGCCTCCTTGATAACCTCAGGATCGAACTCAATCAGAGCGTCGCCAGCAGCAACAACATCGCCCTTAGCAACCTTCACGCTGAAGCCCTTACCGTCCAGGTTCACGGTATCCAGACCAACGTGAATCAGCAGCTCAATGCCGTTCTCCAGCTTCAGACCCACAGCGTGGCCCGAGGGGTAGGTTGCAGCAACCTTACCGGCAGCGGGAGCAACAACAGTGGTACCGGTCGGCTCAATAGCCACACCCTCGCCCAGCTTGCCAGCAGCGAAAATCGGGTCCGGAACATCAGACAGAGCAACAGCAGTACCCTCAATCGGAGCGTGCAGCTCAATGACCTCACCAGCGGAAGCAGCGGGTGCAGCAGCGGCGGTCGCAGTAGCGGCAGCAGCCGGAGCAGCCTTAGCGGCAACAGCCTCAGCCTTAGGAGCGGCCTCAGCATCCTCAGCCTTACGCTCCGCAGCGTGCCTTACAGCGTCAGCCTTCGACTCGTAACCGAACAGCAGAACACCGGTCATAGCGCCGAAGAACGCAATAGCCAGACCAATCACGTACAGGTACGAGGGCTGCATAGCCGGAATCGACAGCAGCGAAGTGAACGCGAACGCGTAGGACTTAACGCCCAGGAAGGAAATGGTAGCGCCACCAATAACAGCGGGAACCAGAATAATCGGGATCACGCGCTTGTAGCGGAGCACAACACCGTACAGGGACGGCTCGGAAATACCACCGAGCAGACCGGACATCGACGCACCAACAGCGGTCTGGCGCAGCTCGCGGTCGTGCTTAGCCTTAATAGCCACACCGGTCACAACACCGAACACAGCGAAGTTGTAAGCACCCATCGGGGACTGAATGAAGTCAGTACCCATGGTCTGCAGGTTGTTAATCATGACAGCGTTCAGCGGCCAGTGCAGACCCAGCGGAACCATGAACAGGTACAGGCCAGCAATCAGAGCACCAACCAGAGCCGGAGCAACATCGTTAATCATCTTCAGGAAGTCAGAGATGCCCATAGCCACACCGATACCGATGGGGCCCACCAGGAACGCGGTCACCGGAACCAGAATCATGACCGAAATCATCGGCACGAACACCATCTGCAGCATCGAAGGAATAACCTTCTTCAGGAAGCGCTCAAACGGAGCCAGCAGAGCAACAGCCAGCAGCGGGGGGAAGACCTGACCGGTGTAGCTGAATGCGTACAGCGGCAGATCCAGACCAAAGAACGGAACGTTCAGAATCTTAGTGGTCTTGTCAGCCAGAGCAGTCAGATCGGTGAAGGTACCGGTCATCAGTGCAGCGGGGATAGCCGCACCAACCCACATGTTCGCGCCCAGACGCTTAGCAGCGGTAGCACCCAGCATGATGGGCATGAAGTTCAGAACCGACAGCGAAGCAGCCTTCAGGATGTACCAGAAAGCGAACTGCTGCATCCACTGGGTGTTCAGAGCCTTAGCAGCCTCCGGGTCAGCCACACGAGCACCGTTAATGATGTCGATGTTCACGCTTTGACCGGTCAAGTCAGTGTACTGGCCGAAGAAGCCCAGCTGCTGCAGGAACACAATCAGGGTCAGAATCATCGAGGTACCCAGAAGTGCCCACAGCAGAGGACGGAAGGAGTCAGACAGAACGTCGAAGACGTTGGTAAGCCAGCCGGACTTCTTGCCCTCAGCCTCAACCTTGGTGTCACCCTCAGCGTGGCCGGACATAGAAGGCAGAGCGTTGATCTCGTTGTACACAGCCTCAACGCGATCGCCCAGAACAACCTGAGTCTGGCCGGACTGCTCAATCACAGAGAGAACGCCGGGCAGGCCCTCAATCTTCTTGTTCTGCACTGCATCGTTAGACACAGGAGTGACACGAAGGCGGGTTGCACAGTGAGTAATGTGCGCGATGTTCTCGGGGCCACCCAGGCCGTCAAGAATCTTCTCGCCAAGTTCGCGGTTATTCACGATACTTCCTTAGATATGCGGTCAATGTCTACTACGTGTTGCTACAGGAGGCTGCGCTCGCCGGGGACCCCAGAAAGGGGAAACCCAGAAGCGGGTAACACCCCAGAAAACACAAAAGACCCGAGTCTCTCGACCACCGGAAGCACTACACTCGTGCCCACTATTGGAGCTTCGGTACAGCAAATAGAGGGGAATATTCAGCAGAAGGTACTGCTGTCCCACTACGGTGTTGAGTAACTCAGGTCTTGCCTGCCAAATCAGTAACAACCCTGAAGAAGGTTTCCCTTCTCAAATAGTTCCCTGTAACTCTAAGGGTTTTCCCAGGTTAAGAGCAAGGTGAGAGGTAGAAGCTATCAGAAGCTGTTAAATGTTTCACCCAAGTGATAGCTGGGGCACGCCCTCGACACTGCTTGCGGGAGTCTCCCGGCGGGCTCCCGCGCACTCCGGAGGGGCCACATGCGAAGACGCGGAAGGGCCCCGCATCCACAGGATACGGGGCCCACACGCCACCGAAGCAACTACCTCCAGCTAACTACTTAGCCGGGAAGAAATTCAGCGGAGCAACCTCCAGCTCAGGGTAATGACGCTTCTGCCAACGGCGGTTACGATGCGCATTCACCTCAATCAGCACGGCACCCAGAGCACCAGCACCCAGAGCCGTCCACAGCAGGTGCGGAAGCACAGTAACGAACTGGTGGTACTCAACCAGAACCGGCACGAACAGCGCCGCGAAGAACACCGCCAGCAACGCGCCAAACAGCAGAACACGAGCACGGTTGAACGGACGAGCCACCGCAGCCAGGTTCCACAGACCCATCATTACCAGAGTGATGAACGAAGCCGTCTGAATCTGACGGATGTCCTCAACGCCCATGCCACGAGCCGTGAACGTCACCGCCAACAGCATCGCAACCACAATAATCGAGTTCGGAACCGTGTAATTCAGCACGCGGCGCAAGAAGCCCGGCACATAACGGCGCGAATTCGGCAGCAGAGTCAACGCGAAGGACGACGCACCCACAATCAAGAAGTCAGCCGTCGAGTACTGACGCGGCAAGAACGGGAAGGTCAAACCGAAGAGGCTGAACAGAACACCCAGCAGAATCGCGAAACCGGTCTTCGTCAAGAACAGGTTCGCCACCATCTCAATGTTCGTAATGACCTGGCGGCCCTGCTCCAGGGCAGCCGGCAGAGACGAGAACTTACCGTCCAGCAGAACCAGACGAGAAACAGCCTTCGTCGCGGGAGCAGCGTTACCCATCGCAATACCCAAGCTTGCATGCTTAAGCGCCAGAGCATCGTTAATGCCGTCACCGGTCATCGCAACCACATGGCCGCGCTCCTTCAGAGCAATCACCATGTTCTTCTTCTGCTCGGGCGACACACGACCGAAAATATTGTGAGTAGCCGCAGCCTCAGCAAGCTCCGGACCGTCCTCAGGCAGAGTCGAAGCATCAACCGCACCCGCAGACGTATCCATGCCCGCAGTCTTCGCAGCCGCAGCCACAGTGAACGGGTTATCACCCGAGAAGACCTTCAGAGTCACACCCTGACGGTGGAAATACTCCACAATTTCAGGCGCATCCGCTCGCACATTCTCACGGAAAATCACGAACAGAACCGGGGCAGCATCCGACGGGATCTTCTGGATCGGCTCATCCTTCTCGTTGCGAACCACCGCAGAGGCATGCGCCAAAACCATCGTGCGCAGACCCAGTGCCGCCAGCTCAGCGGCACGCTCACGCTCAGCGCTACCCTTGGCGAGAAGCGCCTCCGGAGCGCCCAGAAGCCACGCACCCGAATCCTTAAACTCAATCGCGCTAAAACGCAGAGCCGACGAGAACGGCACAATACCGCTTACCGACGCCGAGGAAGCATCCGGGAAGCCACCGGTCAGAGCCGCAGCGGTCGGGTTCGCGTTCTCATCGTGACCAAACCATGCCAGCGCCTCATTCCAGCCGGCAGGCAGAGAAGCACGCCAAGAAGTGTGCTCGGCAGAGTCAGCAGCCGGGCCCTCAGCCTCAGCAACGGTGTCCAGCGGGCGCACCGAATCAAAAATCACGCCACCCTCAGTCAGGGTGCCGGTCTTATCGAAGCAGACCACATCCACACGAGCCAGAACCTCAACCGCAGGCTGCTCCTGCACCAGGATGTTGTGCTTACGGCCCAGCGCCACAGCCGCCGCCGCAAACGCCAGAGTAGTCATCAGCGCCAGACCCTGCGGAATCATCGAAGCAACCGAGGACACCACAGCAATAGAAACCTGCTCCCACAGGTGGTTCTGCTGCACGGTCTCCAGGCCACCAGCAGCCTGAATCTGACCCCACGACACCACAGGAATAATGACCGCAAGACCCACCGTAATCCAGCGGACCACACGGTTCAGCGCATCACGCAGCTCAGACTGAATACGCGAGAACTGGCGCGCCTCATCAGAAATCTTACTTGCACGAGAATTCGCACCCACGTGAGAGAGCAGGACGCGGCCGGTACCACCCAGCACACTCGACGCCGACAGCACCATATCGCCGGGGCGCTTAGCAATCGGGTCGTTCTCACCGGTCAGCAGGGACTCATCCAGCTCCAAAGAATCGGAGGTGAGCACAACAGCATCCGCCGGAACCTGATCGCCGCGCTTGAGGATGACAACGTCACCCTCAACCAGCTGCTCCATCGGAACCTCAACGCTCTTGCCGTCACGCACGGCAGTAGCGGGGGAGCGGTCCAGCAGGGAGATGCGGTCCAGCTCAAGTTTCGCCTTGTACTCCTGCACAAAACCAATCACCACGTTAGCGATAACAGCCGCCAGGAAGAGCAGATCAGCCCAACGCTGGTACATGATCACCACGGCACCACAGGCACCCAACACAAAGTTGAAGACCGTGAACAGGTGCGCACGCATAATGCTCCACAGCGTGCGAGAAGACTTATTGTTCTGGGTATTGACCCTACCTTCAGCAGTCAGGCGAGCAACATCATCGCTGCTCAAACCGTGCTGGGCAATATCGAAAGATCCGCTATGCGGTGTTTCAGAATATTCGGGAATGTAGCCGGCAACGGCAGGCGCTGCCGTTTTCTGCTGAGGATCCATGCGGGGGTCTCTTTCTCGAATGGATGGAATGCTGAACTGAATAGAGTTCAGTATTGCGGACACTACCTTTCAGTGTATCCGTGTAGGAGGGGATAAAGATAATCTCCGCCCTGTAATGAACTGATATTTACAGCCATTCCAGAACGGAGATTTAATATATGCGAATACTGGCATATTTTGAGGTGGAAAGTGTTTGCGGGATGCTTCGCTAACGCCCCGTAAAATCAGTGCGCCAGCAAACTCAGCGCGCCAGCAAACTCAGCGTTCCGGCAGAATCAACAAACGATTCGTCACCGGATGCCTCAACACCTCAATCGGATGCTGATACACCTCAGACAACAACTCCGCCGAACACACCTGCTCAGGGGCGCCCGAAGCAACCACCTCACCACCACGCAACAACACCATGCGGTCAGAATACGCAGCCGCCACATCCAGATCATGAAGCACCGTCAACACCGCAGCACCCTCAGCAGCCAACTCGCGGCTCACCCGCAACGTCTGCTCCTGATGCGTAATATCCAACGCCGCAGTCGGCTCATCCAAAAGAATCAGCGGGGTCTGCTGAGCGAACACACGCGCCAAATGCGCACGGCCACTCTCGCCACCGGACAGAGTCGTAATATCGCGATCCGACAAATGGGTCACCGACGTACGCTCCATCATCGAAGCAACCACGGCGTCATCCTCTTCAGCGCGCTCCGTGCCCTTCCACGGAGTACGGCCCATCTGAACCACCTCATGCACCGTGTACGAAAACGCCACATTCAACTTCTGCAACAGCATCGCACGCTGACGCGCCATCTGACGGGCAGGAATCGAACCCAGAGGGGTACCATCCAACAGAATCTCACCGCCACTGGGCGCAATATCACCAGCAATCACACCCAACAGAGTCGACTTACCGGCACCATTAGGACCAATCAGCGACACAACCTCGCCCGCAGCAACAGACAGAGACACATCATTCAAAATCTGACGCCCACCAGCGTTAAAACACACACCGGACAGGCTCAACAACTCGCTCACGAAGCACCTCCGCCCTGACCCAGGGAACGACGCAACAACACGAAGAACGTCGGGCCGCCCACCAAAGCCGTAAAAATACCAATCGGCAAATCAGCAAAAGGCACCAGCGTACGCGCACCCAAATCAGACAGCGCAATCAACAGCGCGCCACCCAATGCCGAAGCCGGCAACAACACACGATTCGACGGACCCAAAATCATGCGCAACAGGTGAGGAATAATCAGACCAATAAACGCAATAATGCCCGCATACGCCACCGCGGCACCCGTCAACAAAGCCGTCGCCGCAATAGACACCGCACGTAGGCGCTCCACGTTCACACCCGAATGCTGCGCTGCACGCTCACCCAACGCCAGAACATCCAGCGAAGAAGCCATCACAAAACACGCCACCAAGCCGATGAGAATAACCGGCCACACGCTCGCTACAGCCTTCCATGTGGAGCCGTTCAGCGAACCCATCTGCCAGAACACAATCTGATCGCGGCTCGTCGTATCAGCAATAAACATGAGGAACGCAATAATCGCATTCGCCACCGCGGTCACCGCAATACCCGTCAAAATCATTGACAGAACCTTCGCACGACCCGAAGAACGCGACAGGAAATACACCAGCGCAGTAGCCGCCAACGCACCCACAAACGCGAATGCAGGAGTCGTGAAAATACCGAAAAACTGCAGGTTCAACACAATCGACAAACACGCGCCAACCGCCGCACCCGAGGAAACACCAATCACGCCCGGCTCAGCCAACGGGTTACCAAACACCGACTGCATCACCGCACCGGAAGTACCCAAAGCGGCACCCACCAGCACGCCCAACAGCACACGCGGGAAACGGATATTCCACAGAGTGCTATCCGCCAGTTGCATCGCCGGGTTCTCCGGTGCAAGACCCAGGCGGCGGCCCACAGAAGCAACCACCTGATCAATCGGGATATTGTACTGACCCAAACCCGCAGACAGCACCATCACAGCGCACAGTGCCACCGCCAAAAACGTAAACGTCAGACCGGCACGACGCCGACGCGACGCACGATAATCCCGCGCACCCGCCGCACTCTTCACGGCAGCCACTACTGGCCCCCCGCAGGAGTGGAGTACGCAGCCTTAGCGAGCGAGAGCAACACTGCCGGAGTATTCGGGCCATAGGACAGAATCTGGCCGTCACCCATATCGATAATGCGCTTATTCTTACCGGCAGTCGTCTCACCCACACCCGGGCGAGCCAAGAAACCATCCAAACCGCCGGTGGACTTAATGCCGCCGCTCATGGTCAGAATGATGTCCGGGTTCAGCTTCACCAGCGCCTCACTGGTCGCCGGAATAATATTCGTCGCGTTCTGCTCAGACGCCACATCCTTGCCGCCAATAGCCTGAATCAAATCGTCAGCGCCCGAACCCTTACCGAGCACGAAGAACACGCCAGCGGTACCGCGCACGTACAAGAATGCGAACGACACCTGCTGTGCACCCTTCGGGGCGACGTCCTTGAGCACCTGCAGAGCGTAATCCAGGTCCTTCTGCACGCGGGCAGCAACCTGCTCGCCCGCCTCCGGAACACCCAGCGCCTGCGCAACAGCCTTGAGCTGCGGAATGATCTTATCCATACGACGCTCATGATCGAAGACCACCACGGTCACGCCCGCTGCGCGTAGCTGATCCACAATCTCAATCGGGCCGTTGCTCTTATCCCACAGCACCAGGTCCGGGGAGGTCGCCAGAATCGCCTCAGCGTTCAGGTCATGACCGTTCTGGGTCACCAGCGGCAGATGAGCCAGCGACTGCTCCGTCGAGGAGGTGACACGACCGACCAGGCGACCGCCCAGACCCAGCGCAATCATCTGCTGAGCCAGAGTGCCGTACAGGTCCAGTGCCAGCACACGGTCAGCGGACTTAACGGTCACCTCGGTGCCGTTGAAATCCTTGAAGGTCACCGGGAAAGCCGGAGTGGGGGTATCGACCATCGGCTGAATTTCGGGGGTATCCGCGGCGCTATTGGGGCCGCGCAGAGCCTTCTGATCAGGGGCAATAGAAGAACGCAGCTGATCGGCAAGGTTCTCCAAAACGGTGCGGGTGCTCTGCTCATCCACCACAGCCTGCGAAGTGCTTGAAGAAGAGGCCGGGTTCTGAGTACCCACACCGCAAGAGCTCAGCAGGAACGCGGAAGTGATGGAGAATGCCGCATACTTCACTGCATCGCGGCGGTTCAGGGCAGAAGAAGAAAGGGAAGAAAACATCGTCGTCTCACAGAAAAAAGGGAGTTAGGAAAACTGGGGTAGGCGCCGGGGTAAAACCTGGCATCTGAAGCGGGGGTGCAGTGAAAATCTGCACCCCCGCACGGACCGTGTCGGCTCACCGGTGAACCTCGTGATTGAGTCTCACAGGCGAGCCGACAGTGTGGGCATCCTCGTGAGGTGCCGTTATGCCTTCTTTCGGCGGCGAGTGTACACGACGGTACCCGCGCCGGCTGCAACAGCGATGAAGCCTGCAACCAGGGTGCCCTCAACACCGGAGGCGCCGGTGGAAGCCAGAGGCTTACCGGTGACCGGGTCGCAACCCTCACCCTCGTAGACGGTCTCGGACACGGTCTTGGTGGTGGTCTTCGCGCCGTTAATCGCCGCGGAGAAGCTCAGCGGAGCCATGTCCTTACCGGCGTCGTAGAAGCCAGCGAACGCCTTCGCGCCCTCAGCGGTCAGGGTGGTTGCCGCACCGTTGACGCTCACAGCGTCAGCGGAGCTCTGCAGACCCGAAAGATCCACCTTCAGCAGTGCCACCTCACCGTAGTTAGTTGCCTTGCCGGAGGGATCATTGCTGTTCATGGTCGCGTAGAGAGTGCCGGAATTGCCGTTAATCTCAAGGCGCGGGTTCGCAATGGTGGTGTCCAGAATGCCGTGGTGACCGGTGAAACGAACCGAACCGCTGAAGGAGATGGAACCCTTACCGTTCTTGAAGGTGCCGGTGCCGTTAGACCAGTTGAACGCATCCGAAGAGTAGGAGGTGCCGTTCAGCTCCCAGCTACCGTTCGCGATGCCGCCGCGCACGTAGTTGCGGAAGGAATCACGCACGCCCCAGCCAAGGTTTGCGCTCTTAATGGTGCCGTCGGATGCGCCCTGCTCCTGCACCTCGCGGGTGCGGGTGACGGGTACGCAGACCGGCTGTGCCGGGTTGTTGCTGACAGAACCGTTCGAGGAGGAACCGCCGTTAGAGACGCTGCCGGAGGTGCCTGCCGAACCATTAGAACCGGAGCTGTTAGCGGAGGAGTTCGAGGAGCTGTTATCGGAGGAGCCGTTCTCAGAACCCTTGTTATCGGAGGACTTGTTCTCAGAGACGCGGGGAACCTCAACGGTGTTCTCTGCGGTCTGCTCGCTGAGCTTTACGGAGAAGCTCAGCGGCGCCATGGCGTTATCGGCACCGCGGTACTGGCCGGCGAAGAGCACGTTGGAACCTTCAGCGGTGAGCGCGACTGCCGCGTTCTGCGCCGAGAAAACGCCGTCCTTCACGCTCGCGCCGGAGAGGTCCACCTCGGCGATAGCCAGGCCGGTCTTAGAAACGGACTTGCCGTCGCGGGTCAGCGCGTCAACGTCAGCGACCAGGGTGCCCTTGCCGTTGACGACGACCAGGCGCATGTTCTTGATGGTGCTCTTGAGCTGACCGTTGTGGCCGGTGAACTCTGCGGTGCCCGCGAAGTTGATCTGACCGGTCTTGGTCTCGGGGTTGTACACGCCGGATGCCTGAGTGTACTTGAAGCCGCCAGCCGCGGTCTTCTCCATGCCCTCAACGTTCACGGAGCCGTGCGCGAAGCCGGTCAGGTACTTCAGGAAGGACTCGCGGATATCCCAGCTGAGGGTGCCGGACTCGACAACGTTGCCGGTGACCTTTTCTTCACGCTTGGGCTCGGTGGTTGCGGCGGGGGAGGAGGGTGCCGCGGAGGTGGGGGCTGCGCTCGGCGCTGCAGAAGTGGGCTCTGCGGGCTTGGGGTCTGTGGGCTTGGGTGCCTCGCTGGTCGGTGCGGAGGAAGGCTCTGCGGTCGGCGCAGCAGTCGGCTCGGCGCTGGGCTCAGCGGAAGGTGCGGGCGCGGGTGCTTCCTTGGTCACGATGGTTGCGGAGAAGCCGAGTGCATCCAGCTCCTGACCTGCCTTGTAGAAGCCGGCGAAGGCGCCGGTTGCCTCTTCGGAGAGCTTGACGCGGGTGCCGTTTTCTTCGTCAACGCTGGGCAGGGTGATGGTGTTACCCTCAACCTTCAGACCGGAGGCGTTGAAAGTGCCGAGGGTCATGTTCTTGGTTTCGACCAGGTCGTTCGGGGTGGTGTTGCCGTTGTAGGGGCGCGACTGAACGTTGGCGCGCACGGTGCCCACGCCGTCCTTAATGGTGACGGAGAGGTCGGAGATGATGACTTCCAGCAGACCGTGGTGAGCGGTGTAGTGGATCGAGGAGCCGGTGAAGGTGACCGAGTATTCGCCGTTGGCTACGGTGCCTTCGGCGGCGGTGAAGTGGTAGGAGCCGTCTTCGTTGGTGGTGACGCCGGTCAGCTTCTGGGAGCCCTGGGAGAAGGGGCCGTTGATGTAGGAGCGGAAGGACTTCTTCAGGCCCCAGTTGACGGTGACGTCCTGCAGGCTCTGCTCTGAGGCTGCGGCAACCTCACCGGCGCTGATGTGGGAGTTGGTTTCAGCTGCGAAGGCTGCGGGTACGCCGGCGACGCCGCTGAGGCCGATGGTTGCCGAAGCCAAGAACGCCCAGGTGCGCTTGGTGAGAGAGGGGGTAGACATTCGGTGTCTCCTTGAATTTTGTGATTGTGGTGTTCGTATCAAGTCTAGACCTATTAGCCTATGTTTGTGTAACTTAATGCCTAGGGTGACTTACTCATAAGGTTTACCTTAGCAAATTTTTTGTGGGGGCTATTGCCAAAACCGGTTTTTGGTGACAATATGTCATTAACAGTTTGGTGACACAGTGTCATTAAAACCTTTATAGTCCACCCACAAGCAAATTTAGGAACCCCACCATGACTATTACCGCCCCCGAAACCACCCAGGAACGCTTCTCCGCACGCCTGAAGGAAAGCACCAAGCACGTCCACGACAACGCCGAACACTCCACCTTCATGGAAGATCTCATGGGCGGCTCCCTCAACACCGAGGCATACCTGCGCCTCATCAACCAGTACGTGCACATCTACGAAGCACTCGAAGCGGTCTCCGAACACTACCGCGCAGAACCCAACCCCATCACCGACCCCTTCACCCACCCCGGCCTCGACCGCGCAGAATACATCCGCGCAGACATCCGCGCACTCGGCCAGGACGGCGACATCGACGCGCCCCTGCCCGCAACCGCAGAGTATGTAGAGCGCATCCGCGCCACCGTCAACTCCCCCGAACGCTACCTCGCACACCACTACCTGCGCTACCTCGGCGACCTCTCCGGCGGCCAGGCAGTCGCAGCACTCGTTAACCGCCACTACGGCATCCCCGCCGAAGCACTGAGCATGTACCGCTTCACCGAACTGCCCAAGCCCAAGGTCTTCAAGGACGGCTACCGCGAACTGCTCGACAACGCACCCCTGACCGACGAACAGCGCGAAGCCCTCATTGAAGAGTGCATCGAAGGCTTCCGCATCAACGCCTCCCTGTTCGCGCAGCTGGGCCGCAAGGTCGCCGAGGCATAAACCCAGAACGCGCATAAACAGAACACCTCAACGCACAACGCCTAAACGCTCAACGCACAAGCCAGCGGGCATAACAAAAGGGGCGGATGCTTTCACAAGCATCCGCCCCTTTCGGCGTTAGTCTCAAACTAGTCGAAGACTAGCCCTTCGCAACCTCACCGAAGTAAGAAGCGAGAGTGCCCTCGTGAGCTGCACGCAGCTCATCCAGGTCAATGGAAACCTCATCCTGGAAGTCCAGAGCGTTCGATGCAGCATCCACCACACCAATACGTGCGAAGGGGAACTGGCGAGCGGTGCACATATCCTTGAAGCGCACCTCCTCAGAACGCGGAACCGAAACCACAACACGGCCCAGGGACTCCGAGAACAGCAGGGTGAACAGGTCCACGCCGTCACGCTCAGCAACCTCACCCAGGCCGATGCGGGCACCGATGTTGAAACGCAGGCAAGCCTCCGACAGAGCCGCAGCCAGACCACCAGCAGACACGTCGTGCGCGGCATCAATCATGCCGTCACGAGACATGTTCACCAGCATGTCACCCAGCTGACGCTCCAGAGCCAGATCAACCTTCGGCGGCTGACCGCCCAGGTGACCCTTGAAACGAGCCCATTCGGAGCCGTCCAGCTCATCACGGGTAGTACCCAGCAGGTAGATAGCCTGACCGTCATGCTCAGGAGCCCAACCCGAAGGGGTGCGGCGGGTGACGTCATCCATCACGCCCATCATCGCCACCACGGGGGTCGGGTTAATAGCCTTACCACCGGTCTGGTTGTACAGGGACACGTTACCGCCGGTCACCGGAACACCCAGCTCCATGCAGCCATCAGCCAGGCCGCGAACAGCCTCAGCAAACTGCCACATGACGTCCGGGTCCTCGGGAGAACCGAAGTTCAGGCAGTCAGACACAGCCACGGGGCGTGCACCGACGGTCGCAACGTTACGGTACGCCTCCGCCAAGGACGCGCGAGCACCCTCGTACGGATCCAGGTAGGTGAAACGCGGGGAGGCGTCGGTCGCCAGAGCAACACCGAGGTTGGTGTTCTCGTCCACGCGCACCACACCGCCGTCGTCCGGCATGGACAGGGCGGTGTTGCCCTGAACGTAGCGGTCGTACTGGTTGGTGATCCAGGACTTGGAGCACATGTTCGGGGACGCCATGAACGCCTTGATTGCCTCGCCCAGCTCCTTACCGCGCGGGCGGGAATCGTCGGCAGCCGAACCGGTGAAGTGGTTAGCCTGGACGTCATCCTGCCACTCGGGGCGTGCGTAAGGACGCTCGTAGGTCGGGCCGTCGTGCGCGACGGTGCGGGGGTCAACATCCACGATGACCTCGCCGTCCCACTCGATGACCAGGCGGCCAGAGTTGGTGACCTCACCGAGGAAGGAGTACTCCACGCCCCACTTGTTCATGATCGCTTCGAAGCGCTCCACGTTCTCGGGGGAGACAACAGCCATCATGCGTTCCTGAGACTCAGACATCAGAATCTCGCCCGGGGTCAGGGTGGGGTCACGCAGCAGAACCTTGGTCAGGTCGACGTGCATGCCGCCCTCACCGTTAGAAGCCAGCTCGCTGGTTGCGCAGGAAATACCCGCAGCACCCAGGTCCTGAATACCCTCAACCACGGAGCCCTTGAACAGCTCCAGGCAGCACTCAATCAGAACCTTCTCAGCGAAGGGGTCGCCCACCTGAACGGCAGGACGCTTCGAGGGCTTGGTGTCGTCGAAGGACTCCGAAGCCAGCACCGACGCACCGCCGATGCCGTCGCCACCGGTGCGCGCACCGAAGAGGACAACCTTGTTGCCCACGCCCGATGCGTTCGCCAGGCGGATGTCCTCGTGGCGCATAATGCCCACAGCCAGTGCGTTGACCAGCGGGTTTGCCTGGTAGCAGGAGTCGAACTCAACCTCGCCGCCGATGTTCGGCAGACCCAGGGAGTTACCGTAACCACCAATACCGGCAACCACGCCGCCAATAACGCGGGCGGTGTCCGGGTGATCAATCGCGCCGAAACGCAGCGGATCCATCACAGCAATCGGGCGTGCACCCATCGAAATAATGTCACGCACAATACCGCCCACACCGGTCGCGGCACCCTGGTAGGGCTCCACGTACGAGGGGTGGTTGTGGGACTCAATCTTGAAGGTAACAGCCCAGCCGTCACCAATGTCGGTCACACCGGCGTTTTCACCGATACCGACCATCAGGTCCTTCTTCATCTCATCGGTGACCTTCGCACCGAACTGCTTCAGATGAACCTTAGAAGACTTGTAGGAGCAGTGCTCGGACCACATGACCGAGTACATTGCCAGCTCAGCCGCGGTAGGACGGCGACCAAGAATCTCCTTAATGTCCTCGAACTCGTTCTCCTTCAGGCCCAGTTCAGCCCAGGGGAGTTCGGTGTCCGGGGTTGCCGCCGCGTGCTCGACGGTGTCGAGGTTAAACTGCTTTTCGCTCATAACTTCTTAGAATCCTTGTCGTGCGTTAGCGGGCGTTAATCAGGTTGGCAAGAACCGAGGTGAACACGCCGAGACCATCGGCGCCACCGCGCAGAGAAACCTCACCAAAACCGGAAGAGGAAGGACCGAAGCCGGGCTCCACAGCGTGCTCCGGGTGCGGCATCAGGCCGACCACGTTACCGCGCTCATTGCTGATACCAGCAATGTCGTTACGGGAACCGTTCGGGTTGAAACCAACGTAGCGGAACACCACGCGGCCCTCAGCCTCCAGCGCCTCCAGGGTCTTCGCGTCAGCAACGTACTGACCGTCCTGGTTCTTCAGAGGAACAACAATCTCCTGGCCTGCAGCGTAGTCGCTCGTCCAGGAGGTGGAGTTATTCTCAATGCGCAGAGTCTGGTCACGGCAAATGAACTTGCGGTGATCGTTCTTAATCATCGAACCGGGCAGCAGGTGAGACTCAGTCAGAATCTGGAAACCATTGCAAATACCCAGAACAGGCAGGGGCGAAGAACCGGAGGTACCGGCAGCGTTAGCGGCATCAATCACCGAACGCATCACGGGAGCCTTCGCAGCAATAGCGCCGGCACGCAGGTAGTCACCGTAGGAGAAACCGCCGGGAATAATGACGGCATCAACGTTCTTCAGGTCAGCGTCGTCGTGCCACAGCTCAACGACGGTACCGCCAGCCAGACGGACAGCACGTGCAGCGTCACGGTCATCCAGGGTGCCGGGGAAAGTCACCACGCCAACGCGTGCATCAGCGAAAGCGGGGTTCGGGGAATAAGTAGAAAAGTCGCCAACCAGGGGGACTTCAGTAGGTGCGAGGGACTCTGCCATAGGTATTAGTCCTCCAGAACCGAAACGTTCACAACGTCTTCGATGACGGGGTTCGACAGCAGCTCTTCAGCAGCCTTGCGGGCAGCTGCGAGGTGCTCCTCAGTAGCCTCACCCTCGACGGTCAGCTCGAAGCGCTTACCCTGGCGAACATCCACGAAGGAATCAACGCCGATACGGGGTAGCTCGTGAGAAATAGCCTTACCCTGCGGGTCAAGAATTTCGGGCTTGAGCATAACATCAACAACAATACGGGCCATGTGTGGGCACTCCTTGGGTGCGTGGGTTCTGTATGAGCCGTATCTCATCTTACCGTACTAACGACCGTAACGGGGGTATGCGTTCGGTTGGTGGATACTCTAAGAGGCTCGAATCACGTCTTTTACGCCTCGAGGGACGGAAGATAGCGCTCGCACACCGCAAGCAGGCGCTCACGTAGCCCAATGGAACGCTCCGACAGCTCACGCTGAATCCGCACGTACTCAGCCTTACCCTCGGTCGTCTCCACCGGAATCGGCTCATACCCCCAGTCACGAATATCGTAGGGGGCTGCGCGCATATCCAGTTCACGCGCATCCCACGCCAGGTCAAAACAATCCATGACCAGAGTCGAATCAACCAGCGGAAGCAGCTTGTACGCCCACTTGTACACGTCCATATTCGCGTGCAGGCACGCGGGCTGCTCCAGCACACGCTGCGTCTCGCGGGTCGGCTGCAGTTCGTTCATCGGTGCCGCCTGCGGCATGAAGAAACGGAACGCATCAAAGTGCGAGCAGCGGATGCGGTGCTCCTCCACCACGCGGTCCGTACCCTCCGCGCCCAGGCGCAGTTCCAGGTAGTCGTGGCGGATGTTGTTCTCCACTGACTTGTACGCCATCGCCCACTCGTGCATGCCGAAGCAACCGAACTGCCCCTTCTTCGCGGCGGTGTTGCGCAGGATCTCGTGGGTGAAGGCGAGGGCGGTAGCGCGGCGCTCCACAAAATCGGTGACGTCCACCGTGACGGCGGAGGCTGCATCCGCCTGGGCACGCGCCACCTGCGGGGTGCAGCCAGCGTCAAGGAGCTCCTGCTCGGTTGCATGCCGGTAGAAACGCCAGGAGGTGCGCTCGGGCGCATCCAGCAGAATGATGCCGGCGCCGGGGTGCCAGCGCTTGAACTGGCCGGGCTTGAGCGTGTAGTAGGTGAAGAGGAAATCTTCCACGGGGTGCACTTCGTGGCGGGCGCGACGCTGCGCAAACGGGTCGGCGTAGCGGCCGGCACGCGCCTCATGTGCTGCCTCTGCGGCACGCCATTGACGGGCATCCATCACCTGGGAAAACACAACACTACTCATGCTTCTAGCCTAAACGATGCCGCGACAAGGTAGGGCAGAAAGTAAAACTACTTTATTCAGTGAAGGTGTCAACAAGACCGTGTTCATCCTCGAGTTCCCAGAGCTCTTTGAGAGCTTGCTCCTTCTGAGCAACGGTCTTCTTGAGAAGTCCCTTACGGAAAGCATCGGCATCCTCGGTGCGGATACGGAAGTGGCTACCCACCTTATGCGCCGGGAGGTCACCAGAGCGAATAGCCTTCATGAGCGTGGGGCGGGAAATACCGATACGCTGCGCCGCAACGGTCGTCGTCAAATCTTGGGGGACAGGCTGAACATCAATACTCTGCCCGTTAGCCAAGGCATGGAAGACGTGCTGAATGACCTGGTTAAGGGCGTCGCCAAGCTGCTGGCTTTCTCGACCCGAAACGGTCAGCTCAATGGTGGTTTCTTCAGAATTCTTGAGAATCTCCCGCGCCTCTGCGCGAGCCTGATTGAGGGTATCTTCCTCCAGGGGGTTGGTTAGGGTGGTGGTCATTATCTTCTCCTTGGTGCTGTTGCCGGCAGAGTCAACGTCCGAAGATGCCACGTCGGTGGGGTGCATATCATTCGGTTGGAGGCTCATTGTGGTTGATACAACCCTACCCCTATCTGAAATAACTGTAAAGCGTTTCAGTTATTTCACCTATACACAGACAAAAGGGAGGGGCGGCGCCGAATCAAACCAGCACCGCCCCTCCCGAAGCGTACAGCTCACAAACGAGCTAAACCCTAGCGGCCAGTACCACCGTAAACAGTAGCCTCACCCTCGGCATCCAGACCGAACGCAGTGTGCACCGCGCGAACAGCCTCATCCAGCTTGCTCAGCTCAGTAATCACCGAAATACGAATCTCGGAAGTCGAAATCATGTCAATGTTCACGCCAGCAGCAGACAGCGCTTCGAAGAAAGTGAACGAAACACCCGGGTTGGTCTTCATACCCGCGCCAACCAGCGACAGCTTACCAACGGACTCGTTGTAAATAACCTCCTGGAAGCCCAGCTCAGCCTTAGCATCCTCCAGGGCCTTCAGCGCGGTCGGGCCCTGCGCCTGATCCAGAGTGAAGGAAATATCGGTCACGCCCGGGCGGTCAGTGGGAACGTTCTGAACAATCATGTCCAGGTTCACCTTCGCCTCGTTAATCATGCCGAACACCTTAGCGGCCGAACCGGGAACGTCCGGAACGCCAACAACGGTAATCTTTGCGCGGGTGCGATCGTGCGCGACACCGGAAATCAGGGGCTGCTCCAAGGGAATCTCCTTCAGATGAATGGGGGTCAGTTCCGCGGACTCCTCCGGAACCACGATAGTGCCTTCAAGGTCCGAGAACGAAGAACGCACGTGAAGCTTCAAGTTAAAACGACGAGCATACTCGACGCTACGCAGGTGCAGAATCTTTGCACCGTTCGCCGCCATCTCCAGCATTTCCTCGCTGGTGATGGTATCCAGCTTGTGCGCGGTCGGCACGATGCGCGGGTCGGCGGTGAACACGCCGTCCACGTCCGAGTAAATCTCGCACACATCGGCGTTCAGCGCGGCGGCCAGCGCAACGGCGGTCGTATCGGAACCGCCGCGGCCCAGGGTCGTAATGTCGCCACTCTGACGGTTCATGCCCTGGAAACCGGCCACAATCGCGATATTTCCGGCCTCGACGGACTCACGGATGCGATCGGGGCGAACCTCCACGAGGCGCGCCGAACCGTGCACGCCGTCGGTAATCATGCCAGCCTGCGAACCGGTGAAGGACTGCGCCTTAGCGCCCAGGTCGTTAATGGCCATCGACAGGACGGCGGTCGAAATGCGTTCACCGGCGGTCAGCAGCATGTCCAGCTCACGCGAGGGAACGACATTGCTGGTGACCTCTGCGGCAAGGTCGAGCAACTCATCGGTGGTGTCGCCCATAGCGGACACCACGACGACCACATCGTTACCTGCCTTCTGAGTGTCCACGACGCGGCGGGCTACGCGCTTGACACCCTCCGCATCCGCTACGGAGGAACCGCCGAACTTTTGGACGATCAGGCTCATAGAATTCTCCAGGTCAGTTACTTGTGTGCCACCGGCAGACGCCGGCTCCTCATTTATAGTAGACGGCGTTCAGTGCAAGCGGCGAACTGTGCACCCGTATGTATTGCCCCGTGAAATATTACGTAGTGTTACACGGTGGCGATGCAGGGTATGGAGGCGAAGGCGCGGAGGCGGGCACAGCAAGCCTGAGAGGGCTAGTTTTTAGGTCCACGGGTTCACGTACGTGACGCCCGGCAGTGGCGGAACATCCGGCTTCGGGGTGCGCAACGGGGCGTTCTGAATCGAGCGGATCTTCTCCTCATAGTCGGGGGTGCGGAACACTTCCGGTGCATCTTCCGCCTGCTCGGTTGCGGGTGCTTCAGCCGGTTCGGAGGTGGCGCTCGCAGGAGCCTCCTCGGCGGAATCTTCGCCCAAGTCAGGGGTTGCTTCTGCTTCTGTGGCTTCAGGCGTAGAGCCCGCACCAGAATTGGCAGGGAATCCCTCACGGCGGGATTCCTCGTCACCGGATTCTTCCTCGCCGGATTCCTTGTCGCCTGATTTCTCAGCCTCCTGCAGAACCCGCTCGATCAGCTGCTCATCCACCGTGCCCTGCACACCCTCAGTGGCGGGCGCCTCCGTGCGGGAAGCGGCAGAATCAGAATCCAGGTCATCAAACATGCTCGAATTCCATCGGCGACGACTCTGCTTCGCCTCCTGAGCCTGAACCTGAGCCGCCTGCTCACGCTCCTGCTCCTCCTCACGGTTTACGCGCTCAAAATCCTCGGCGGCAGTATGCGCCGCCGCGGTGCCCTCGCTAATGACGCGGCGACCCTCCAACGCGCGGCCCAGGGTAATCTCGTCCGCGTACTCTAGATCGCCACCGACCGGAAGACCCGACGCCAGGCGCGATAGACGCACACCCAGCGGCACGAGAATGCGCGAGAGGTAGGTTGCGGTCGCCTCACCCTCAAGGTTCGGGTCCATCGCCAGAATAATCTCCTGGATACGCTCATCCGCCAGACGGGAGACCAACTCACGAATACGCAGCTGCTCCGGGCCCACACCCGCCAGCGGGTTAATGGCGCCGCCGAGCACATGGTAGCGGCCGGTAAAGGAACGGGTACGCTCAATCGCCACCACGTCCTTCGACTCCTCGACCACACACAGCACGGACGGGTCGCGGCGCTCATCACGACAGATTGTGCACAGCTTCGTCTCGGAGACGTTACCGCACTCCTCACAGAAGCTCACGCTGGTCTTCACCGTGGAAATGGCGTTGGCTAGGCGCGCCATATCGGCAGCATCCGCATTCAGAATGTGAAAAGCGATGCGCTGAGCCGACTTGGGGCCCACACCCGGCAGGCGGCCGAGCTCGTCAATGAGGTTTTGAACTGCTCCCTCGTACATGGCTTCTCCTTCTGATGCGGTGTGCTGTGCTGGTGCTTTGTGCTGGTGCGCTGTTCTTGGGCGACGTTATGAGTATGCACCCAACCCCTGACAGTTTAGGGGCGTTTCGCGTAGCGAGTATGCGGCTGGAATGAGTACGCCCGCCATCGGTGCGATGGCGGGCGCGGCACCTACAACCCCGGGTTAGGGCTGGTGCAGGGGGCGTTCGTCGATGACGGTGCCACCAATAATTTTTTCGATAGCGCGCAGACCGATGAAGGTGCTGTTTTCGACCTTCTCGTCATCCTCAGAGACGTAGTCCTCATCGGATGCGGCGCGTGCCGGGCGAGCCGGTGCCGCCGGTGCGCTGGGAGTCGGCGCGCTAGGAGTCGGTGTGGCAGGTGTGTTAGAAGCCTGCGCTGCGGGCTTCTCATCGCTTGCCGGCTTGTTATCGACCGATGCATTATCAGCTGGGGTAGCCGGAGTAATCGGAGTATCAAGCGGACCAGCCGGGGCGACCGGAGCAAGAGGACCTGCAGGCTCAACCGGAGGTGCCGAATCCTGCGGTGCTGCCTGCGGTGCCTCTGCCAACGGGCCAGCAGGCTCAACCGGAGCAGCGAGCGGGCCCGCCGGTGCTACGGGTGCAGCCGGCATTGCGGGTGCTGCGGGCATTGCGGGTGCAGCGGGCGCCTCAACCGGTTCAGCGTAGGCAGGCTCATCCTCAAAAGGGGGCTCCTCCTCATACGGAGGCTCCTGCGCATACTGGGGTTCAGGAGCGCTCTCCTGCTGCGGAACTCCACTACCGGAGGCGGCAAAGGAATCACGCTCACCAAAACCACCCACCGGAGCAACCGGCACCTGCTGAGCTGCCGGAACTTGCTGACCTGCCGGAACCTGCGGAGCAACCGGGGGCTCAGGGGCAAGTGGACCCGCCGGGGCTTCCTGAACCGGTGCCTGCACTGCCGCCTGGGCAGCCTGCTGAGGTGCTTCCTCGGGGGCGCTCTGCGGAATCGGGGCAACCTCCCACGCGCCCAGGGGCGCATCCACGCTCGTGGACTCGGGGGTGTTTGCGCCGGTCAGCGGCTGACCGTGGCGACGCCACGCATCCTCACCGCCGCGCGGACCATCAGCCAGAGGCGCCGGCTGAACGGGCTGCGGGGGAGTCTGCTGAACGGGCTGCTGAGGCTCCTGCGGGGCAACAGCCGTCGGAACTGCAGGCTGCGCTGCGGGCTTGACCTGCTCACCGGGCTTCGCCACCTGAGCGTGAATGGTCACCGGACGGCGCAGGAACTCACTCACGCGGGCGGTCAGCTCGGGCACAAAACCCTTGACCGCGCGCAAAGTCGCAATGTCGGCGCTCACGTACAGGGTTGTGCCGTCCATGCGAGCGGGGCGAACCTTCATCAGCTGCTCCGCCGCACCGGGAACGCTCATTCGGTTAAGGATGGCACGCCAATTACCCTGAACCGCAGCCAGTGGATCGTTCGGGTCAAGCTTCAGAGGCGCGGAGGGGGTACCCGCCGCAGCTGCTGCAGCAGAAGCCGGAGCATGAGGTGCCGCCGGGGTGTTACCCGCCAGGGGAGCACCAGCCGCAGACTCCTGCGCGGTCGGTGCCAGAGGTGCAACACTAAGGGGCGCACCCGCCAGCGGGGGAGCACCCGCGCTGGCATGCTGAGAACTGCCCTGCTGAGAGCCGCTCTGCTGAGGGACAGACTGCGGGGCAGTCGCCTCCTGAACAGGGGCGCTAGGAGTCTGCGCATTAGGCGCCTGAATCTGAGGAGCCTGGGTCTTAGGAGTCAGGCCAGCCGCCGCCATACCCGCCGCACGAGCAGCAGACATGCCACCCTGCGCCGGACCAGAACCAGCAGGAACCGAACCAGTAGCACCAGAAGCCATGCGACGCTCCAAAACCTGCAAGCGAGAAGCCAACGCCGCAACCTCAGCGCCACCGGCAGAACCCTCCACAGCAGGCAGAAGCAGACGAGCACACAGCAACTCCAGCTGAAGCTGCGGATTCGCCGCACCCGTCATACCATTCAGAGTCTCATTCGCCGTACCCGCAGCAACCGTCAGCTCACGCTCACCCAAAGCCTGAGCCTGCTGAGCCAGACGCTCCAACTGATCCTGCGGAACACCCTGCAAAATCTGACCCGCAGCCTGCGGAACAGCCTTCACCACGATCAAATCACGCAGACGCTCCAGCAGATCCTCCACAAAACGGCGAGGATCCTGACCGGTCGCCACCACACGCGACACCGCACCAAAGAGAGTCGGCGCATCCTTCGCACCCAACGCCTCAATAACCTCATCCAGAAGCTGCGCGTGGGTATAACCCAGCAGCGCCACCGCACGGTCATACTCAATACCGTTCTGCGAAGACGCACCAGCCATCAGCTGATCAAGAATCGACAGTGAATCACGCACCGAACCGCCACCAGCACGAATCACCAGCTGCAACACACCCGGTTCAACCGGCACCTGCTCCTGATCGCACAGACCCTGCAGGAACGGCAGAAGAACCTCCGGCGGAACCAGACGGAACGGGTAATGGTGAGTACGCGAACGAATCGTACCCAGCACCTTATTCGGCTCAGTCGTCGCGAAGATAAACTTCACGTGCTCCGGCGGCTCCTCCACAATCTTCAGCAACGCATTGAAACCCTCACGGGTCACCATATGCGCCTCATCAATAATGAAGATCTTGTAACGGTCACGCACCGGCGCCAAAGTAGCGCGCTCACGCAGGTCACGGGCATGATCCACGCCGCCGTGGCTCGCCGCATCCATCTCAATCACGTCAAGAGAACCGCCACCATCACGCGAAAGCTCACGACACGAATCGCACACACCACACGGAGTAGGAGTCGGACCCTGCGCACAGTTCAAACAACGCGCCAAAATACGCGCCGACGTGGTCTTACCGCAACCACGCGGACCCGAAAACAGGTACGCGTGATTCACACGGTTCTTTTCCAAGGCGACCATAAGAGGTTCGGTCACGTGCTCCTGCCCGATAACCTCAGCAAAGGTTTCGGGGCGATAACGACGATAAAGGGCAGTGCTCACGGCAACCTCTTCAACTCGGGGGTGCGGATAGGACAATCCCTACCATTTTAGACGCTTTACCCCTCAGCCCGAGTGGCCGACAGTCACCGGTGAACACGCCACCGCACCGCCGCCGCCGTGACACCTACCATGGATGCTCACCCGGGTGGCATGTACGCCCACAGAAATACCGTGGACGCACCGAATTCCCAAGAACCCAAAAATCCGGTACACTGGTTCTTGCCTCTTACGTGGCGTTATCTTGGAAAACTCCCCCAGGACCGGAAGGTAGCAAGGGTATTCGAGCTATGACGGGTGCGTAGGAGGTTTTTCTATGCCCGAAAACAAGCCTTTCTCCTGAGAATGCGCACCCGTCATGTCCGTCTCACTGTCGTTCGACGGCTTCAACCCAGGATTTATATCCTCGCTCGCTCGGAATCCTGGGGTTCAGCGGTTGCGTAGGAGGTCTTTTTTTACCCAAAATCGGCTACCTGATACTCGTGCACCCGTCATATGCACTGCGTGCCCGCTCCGCTGGCGCTCCGCGGCTTCGGATCCGGATTCCGCCTCTAGAGCTCGGCGGCTTCGACGCAGGATTTATTACCTCGCGCGCTCGGAATCCTGCGCCTCAGTTCGCGAGCTCAGAATCCGGATCCTCAGCGGTTGCGTAAGGGGTTTTTCTATGCCTAAAATCAGCTACATAGACAATCAGGCACCCGTCATATGCACTACATGCCCGCTCCGCTGGCGCCTCACCCAAAAACAGGATTACAAGCACCCACAAATGTGCTTTCTGTTACTTTTGTTGCCCAGGGCTTGCACGCCCGGCAAAAGCGTAGTAAAGTCTTATTTGTTGCCTACGCAATGCGTAGAAAACATAGCTGGAGGATTCGCCTAGCGGCCTATGGCGCACGCCTGGAACGCGTGTTGGGTTAACAGCCCTCGGGGGTTCAAATCCCCCATCCTCCGCCACCGAATCCCCGGTCTTAGATTCTAAGACCGGGGATTTTTTATACCCTTGGTACTATTTCTTCAGAACCCCCACGGGGCCACACACCGCCGAGGCGCCCCACACCTGCAGAAAGCACCACCATGATCTTCAAAAAAGTAGGCGACAGTCGCCCCTACCCCCAGCACGGCATGACCCACGCCGACTGGGGAGGAATCCCGCCGCAGCAGGTACGTCTCGACACCCTCATCACCACCCAAAAGACCCTCAACCTCGAGACCCTACTCGCCGAAGACTCCACCTTCTACGGCGACCTCTTCCCACACGTGGTCAAATGGGGTGGCGAACTCTACCTCGAAGACGGCGTGCACCGCGCGCTCCGAAACGCCCTGCACCGCCGCGCCGTCATGTACGCGCGCGTACTGGACCTAGACTCCATCTCACCGGCGCTCCTACCCGGCGCGTAAAAACCTACCCGAATACAGAAAAAGCCGCGGACCGATGCGATGAAGCATCAGGTCCGCGGCATTTTTATTGACGTATAACTGCTATGTATTTGCTGCTTAGGGCGTCGCTCTTAGGATGCGACCTTCAGGTTCGCCTCCTGCAGCGGGGACTGCTCCGGCAGGGACTCCTCGGAGTCCAGGCGAACCGGGTTGCCCTCGGCGTCAAAGCGTGCGCCCAAGCCCATCTGAATAAAACGGATAGTATTCAGGATCTGGCGCTCGCGGGTCTCTTCATCCGGTGCATCCTCGGCGCGGCCAGCGCTCGAAGAGAGCGAGCCGTGCACGAGCATCGCCAGTTCGCGAATATCGTTCTTGGGAATGTAGTTCTCAGCAATCGCGGCTGAGAGGATGTGTGCCAGCACCATCTGCAGCTCCTGCACGTGCTTGCCGAGCTTTGCGTAGGACTCGGGGGAGAGCATGGAGCGCATTGCCGGGCCCGGGGGCAGGTGGCGGCGCGCCAGGTCGTTGATCTGCAGGCGAATGTACACGGCGAGCTGGTCAATCGGGTTTTCGATGCCTTCCAGGCCGACGCGCAGTTCGTTGAGGAAGCGTTCGGTCTCGTCCAGGGCGTAGGCGACCAGTAGTTCGCCCATGTCGGCGAAGTAGTTGTAGACCGCGGTGCGGCCGATGCCGGCGTTCTTGGCGACGTCGGTCATGGTCAGGCCGGAGAGGCCGCGGTTGTAGAGGATCTCGCCGAAGGAGTTGAGGATGGCGCGCTTGGTGTTTTCGCGCTGGGCGGCGTTGGTTGCTGCAGAAATACGAGGCATAGTGACACTCTACCCCAAATCGTCAGCAAATGACGAATGTATCGAATGTGTCACCAAGAAATTTGCGCAATCCATGCGAATTTTCACGTTTATGACAAAACAACCTGTGACAAAACACAGCCCCTACAGGAACCCCAAACGCGTAGCCGCCGCCAAATCAGCACCCACCAACGACGCAATCGGATACCCCGTATGGCCACGCCCCGGAGTCACCTGCAGCAGAGTCCGCGCACCCAAACTCTCGTAGAACGCGCTACCCTCCTGCGCCGCAATACGCGCCGACCAGCTCCCCTCAGAACTCGTCGCCATACGCCGACGACCCGACGGCGAACGCCCATCCAGCACACCCACATGCCAGCTCATCAGCAGACGCTCATGCGAAGAAGGATTCAGTGCAGCCCGCTCACGCACCCGCGCGGGCACACCGTCAGCGCCGCCGCCGCCGATGAAGGTGGCGCCGCCTCCGCGAATCCAGTCAATATCGTGCGAAAGCAGCTCATAGCTAAGGAACTCCGCGCCACCCGAATATCCGGCAAGCCAGACGCGGCTCATATCCACCCCGTACGCCAGGGCAATCTCCTCAACGAGGGCGCGGACCATCCTGCCGTTCGAGCGGGCGCGAATCCACCAGTTATACGTCAGCGGAGGCGCATAGGCGCCAACATCCCTCAGTCGAGGCTCCCGTAGGCTACCCGGTGAAAGCACCGGCACGGATAGCATGTTGAACTCAGCCGCCACCTGCGCCAACTCGGCACGCAACGGGGAGGTGCGGCGCAGCAGACGACTACCGGCGCGGGAGAGATGGTCACCATCAAAATAGAACAGCACACCGGGCGCAGACTCAGAATCGGTCAGAAGATACAGGTTATCGACCCGATAGTAGATATTGCGCCCGCGATGCGTAAACGATCGGTAACCGAGCAGCTCAGACGAAGCCAGAAACACTGGCTCTAGCAGGGAAGCTCCGGTGCGCACAGCCTGCGCCGCATAGGTGAACAGCGGATGCAGACGCGGAATATGCGCGCTCAGCCGCCGCTGGTTACGGTGCCGCCCCCTCCGCACCTGCTGTGAAGAACCCCGTACCGACCGCCGAAGCGAGGCGCGTAGCGCACGCCCCGCCCCCAGCAGGGATACCACCTGCTCAGTGCGGTGAATTCCGTGGCCCAGATTCTTCATACATTTATTGTAAATGTGCGGTCAGGAAGGCTGGCGGGGTGGTCATGAGCGTCCACACTCTTGAACGAAGCCCGTAAACCTGCCGCCGCCACGGCATATAGGTACTATTAGATAGGCTCGGGTGGCAGACGAGCCGGTGAGTAGCGCCCTGCATAGCGCACTCACCCACCACACGTGAGGGCTCGTACCTTGCGTGAAGAAACACATCGCATGAAGAAAGACTTGGGGAAAGTAATGGCTAAACCCGTTAGCGAATCTAAGGCTCAGACGAGCACCGTCAAGGTGCCCTGGGCTGGTCGCCGCGGCTACTTTGATCTGCTGCTGGGCGCATCCTGCGTCATCCTGATCATTTCGAATATTGGTGCAACTAAGGGCGTGGAGTTCGGTCCGCTGCCCTTCGAACTGCCCCTCATTGGTAACACCATCGTCACCGACGGTGGTTTCTTCCTTTTCCCTCTCGCCTACGTTATTGGCGACCTTCTTTCTGAGGTGTACGGCTTCAAGCGTGCCCGCCGCGCGATTGTGGCCTCCTTCGCCTCAGCCGCTTTTGCTGCCCTGTGCTTCCTGCTGATCGTGCACCTGCCCGCTGCGAGCTTCTACACCGGCCAGGAGGCGTTCGCGCAGGTTCTCGGCCCGGTCTGGCAGATTTTTGTGGGCTCCCTGCTCGGTTACCTCTTCGGTCAGACCCTGAACGCCTGGGTCATGGTGGCAATGAAGAAGGCAAGCAAGGGCCGTTTCCTGTGGCTGCGTATGATTGTCTCCACCCTGGTCGGTGAGTTGCTTGATACCGTCATCTTCTGCTCCATTGCGGCACCGGTGCTCGGTATCGACACCATGGAAGCATTCATCAACTACGTACTGATTGGCTATATCTATAAGTGCCTGGTCGAGGTGCTCCTCATGCCGATCAGCTACCCGATTATTGGTTGGTTCAAGCGTCACGAACTCGAGTACGTGGCATAAGCTAACCTCCTGACAGCTGATGTGCAGAGCCGCCCGGCCTAACGACCGGGCGGCATTGCCATTTCAGCTTTATTCAATACACAGCATGTCTAAGAAAGAGATACGTTATGTCTAAACTGCAGGGGAACACCCCCGAGCAGTCGAAGAACGACTCGCTGAATCGTTCCCTCTCCCACGGCCAGTTGACCATGATTGCGATGGGCTTGGCGCTGGGTACGGGCCTGTTCCTGGGCTCCTCCTCCGCCATTAAAATTGCGGGCCCCGGCGCAATCCTCTCTTACGCTATTGGTTCGATGATTGCGGCAACCATTGCTGCGTGCGCGGGCGAAATGTCCGTGCGTCACCCCGTCCAGGGCGGTTTCGGTACCATTGCGAGCCGATACCTGAACCCCTTTAGCGGCTACCTGACTCGCTGGGCGTATTGGGCGTGCACCGTGCCGCTGGCTGGTGCTGAGCTGGTGGCGGTTGGCCACTACATGGCGTACTGGTTCCCGGACGTTCCCCTGGCTGTGTTCGTTGCTCTCTTCGGCGCGATTATTCTGGTGCTGAACCTGGTGAGCGTGAAGTCCTTCGGCGCCCTGGAGTTCCTGCTCTCTTCGATTAAGGTTTCTGCCGTCATCGTGTTCATGGTGATTGGTGTACTGCTGGTGTTCGTGGGTCTGCCCGGTCACACCGCTGCGGGTACCGCAAACCTCGTGAACGACGGCGGCTTCCTGCCGAACGGCCCGGCATCCATCTGGATTTCGATGGCTGTTGTCATGTTCTCCTTCGGCGGTGTGGAAATGATTTCTCTCTCCGCCGCGGAGGCGAAGGACCCGGCACGCTCGGTGGCAACCAGCGTGAAGGCAATGATTTGGCGCCTGTCCACCTTCTACGTGGTGTCCATGGCAATTATTCTGTGCCTGGTGCCCTGGCAGACCGCCGCACAGAACTCGGAGCTGACCGAGTCGCCGTTCGTGCTGGTCTTCTCTGAACTGGGTATCCCCTTCGCGGCGGACATCATGAACTTTGTGGTGCTCGTTGCTGCGCTCTCTGGCGCTAACGCCTCCCTGTACGCGGCAACCCGCCTGCTGCATGCCCTGGGCTCCGACCGTATGGCTCCCGCAGTGGCTGCCCGCACCTCCTCGCGCGGCGTACCGGTCGTGGCTCTGCTCATCTCCTTCACCGGCGTTGTCGTGGCAACCGTGATGGCTGTTGCCAAGATTGGCGACATCTTCGCCCTGCTCATGGCGCTGGTGACCCTGTGCATCCTGGTCGTGTGGATTATGATTCTGCTGACCTACCAGGCGTACAAGAAGGACCAAAAGGACGCCTCCTCCTTCACCGTGCTGGGTGGCCGCGTCACCGCAGGTCTGGCTCTGGCGGGTGTCCTGGCGACCCTGGCGGCAATGTTCATGCTGCCCGGCTCGGGTGTTCAGGAATCCATCATGGTCGGCATCGTCTTCTTCGTGCTGATTTCTATTGGCTACGCCATCTCGTCGAAGGTTAAGGGCGGTTATGAGCGCCCCGATTTGGACGCTATGCACGCCGATGAGAACACCAACGCGGCACAGCACTAAATAGCGTGAAAGCCTCGCGAGGCTAAAACATAAGAAGGCACCGGATGGGGGAGCACCCCCGTTCGGTGCCTTTTCGCTTCTGCGCTCTAGACGGCGCCGTTCTGAGCGATGTGAGTGTGCCCGTAGAATAGTTAACTATTCGTACCCGTCAACGAGGCTAGAAGCCGCAGAAGCCGGGTGCGAGCACACATTGCACATCACGCCCCTAAGGCGTACTGACGGAAGGCACCTTCGTGTCCCACAACGACGATACCCGCAGCCACGCTGCAGCGGGGACCGCCGGATCGCGCACCCTGAAGCGTTCTCTGTCCCACGGACAGATGACCATGATCGTGATGGGTTCCGCGCTCGGTACGGGCCTCTTCTTGGGTTCGGGCACCGCCATTGCGATGGCTGGTCCCGCGGTCATTCTCACCTACGCTATTGGTTCTGCGCTCGCTTCGGTGATTGGCGCGGCAACCGGCGAAATGGCGGTTCGCTACCCTGTCCGTGGCGGTTTCGGTACTATTGCTACCCGCTACCTGGGCCCCTTCGCGGGCTTTTTGACTCGCATCGCATACTGGACGGCGACTGTTCTGATTGCTGGCGTTGAGCTGGTGTCGGTGGCGACTTACCTGAATTATTGGTGGCCGCAGCTTCCGCTGTGGGCGGGTATTGCCGCGTTTGGTGTGGCGCTGATTGTGCTGAACCTGACCAGCGTGAAGTCTTTCGGCATGCTGGAGTTCTTCCTGTCTTCGATTAAGGTCATTTCGATTATTGCCTTCCTGCTGGTGGGCCTGTGCCTGATTTTCTTCGGTCTGCCCGGCCACGCCGCGGTGGGTACCGCAAACCTCTTCAACGACGGCGGCTTCATGCCGAACGGCCTCCAGTCGGTGTGGCTGTCGCTGGCTGTTGTGATGTTCTCCTTCGGCGGTATTGAGATGATTTCAATCTCTGCTGCGGAGGCGAAGGACCCCTCCCGTTCGGTGCGTTCCTCGGCGAAGGCGATGATGGTTCGTTTGGCGACCTTCTACGTGCTGGCGGTTCTAATTGTTGTGGCTGTTATTCCGTGGCGTTCGGCATCGGGTCTGGGCGACGCTGTGGATGCTTCCCCGTTCGTTCTGGTCTTTGAACAGCTCGGTATTCACGGTGTGGCGCACTTCGTGAACTTTGTGGTGCTGATTGCGGCGCTGTCCAGTGCGAACGCGAACCTGTATGCGGGTGCGCGTCTGCTGCACTCGTTGGCGGCTGACGGTATGGCGCCTCGCCAGCTGGCTCAGGTGAACCGCGCTGGTGTTCCGGCTCGTGCGGTGTGGCTGTCGACCAGCGGCATGGTCATTGCTATTCTGCTGGCTTTGTATAGCCCGAAGGAAGCGTTCCTCTCCATGATTTTTGTGATTATGGTGTGCGCGCTGACCGTGTGGGTTCTGATTCTGTTCGCCTACATCGTGTACAAGCGTGTTGAGCCTGCAACCAATGGTTTCCGCCTGTGGGGTGGCCAGTTCACCGCGGCGGTTGGCGTTCTGCTGCTCTTCGCGGTGTGGGTTGCGCTCTTCATGGTGCGCGGTTCTATGGTTCCGGCAATTGTGGGCGTGGGCTACTTTGTGGTGCTGAGCCTGCTGTACTTTGCTCGTATCCGCCACACTCACATGATTGATGAGCAGACCTTTGTTGAGGCTCAGCAGGCAACTGCCGAGTATGACGCCATGAAGTACGACGCTGATCATGCCCTGGAGACTGCGGCTAAGCTGGGCCGTTAAGGTTCTGTAGCTGCCGGGAGAGCCGGTGTTGGGGCCTGCAGAGACTCCAACACAGTAATAAACGAAAAATACGGAAAATTTCTGGAATTCCTCGTAATAAAACCGTAAAAATGCAGTTGGCCCTCAGAGTGGGGTCTATCATAGACAGTGAACCGTATGATCTTGTATGCGTTCAAATGTCTGTGTGTTGGATGAGGCTCGAAAGCATCGTAGCTTTCGAGCCTCATCGCTTTAACTACCAAATATATTTCTAGCCCCCGAATCATCATCAGCTGATTCATTTGCTGTACCTTGCGGATTCGTACGAATAGCCCCCTCAAAGCGGCGGGGGAGTAGAGTTAAAACCATGCAAAGCCACGAAAAGAACCGCGAAAACACCCCCGCCCCTGAGGCCGGTACCACCGACGAACTGCTGGTGCACGTACCCGCACGCTGGGGCGATATGGACGCCTACGGGCACGTCAACAACGTTGCCATCCTCTCGGTCATGGAAGAAGCCCGCGTGGCGCTCTTCGGCCCACCGCCCTCCTCCGGGCAGAAGCCCACCGTGGCACCGCAGCCTCCGATTCCGCTTTTCGACCTGGTTGCCGAGGGTGTGCAGGCACTCATTGCCGAGCACGGCATCCGCTACCTGGCTCAGCTGCCCTACACTGGTGAGCCCGTGCCAGTGCGCCTGAGCGTGGAGAAGGTCAGCGCCGCATCCGTGCGTATTGGCTACTCGATTCTCTCCCCGGTGGACGGCCGCGAGTGCGTGCGTGCCTTTACCGTGCTGGCGTTCTGGGATTCGGTTGTGGGTCGTTTGACCCGTCTGAGCCCCGAGCAGCGTGAGCTGTTGAGCTCCTACCTGCCGCAGAAATAGGGGTAGATACCGGCGCTCCGCTGTAATAAACCGGTCTTGAACGGGGTCAAGCGTATGCTTTAAATACCTTCTGCAAAGGGTGCAAAAGGTTCATTCCCGGGAGAGATAACAATGTCGTTCCACCACACTCAGGCAGACTCCGCCAGCCGGGGTCGCCGCACGATGCGCGCCACCGGATGCGCCGCCGCCCTGCTCCTCGCCCTGACCGGCTGCTTTGGCGGTTCTCAGAGCGAAAACTCTTCGTCGAGCCCCAGCCCCTCCAACACGGCTAACCACTCGCAGTACCCGCTCCCTTCCTCCACCGCGTCCCCGTCACCGACGAAGAAGACCGAGCCGACCGTCACCGAGACTCGGGTGTCAGCCCCCGCAGAGAGCGCCGAGGCGAAGGCGTCCGAGTCCTCCGCACCCGCTGAGGCGAAGGCAACCTCCGCAACGGTCGCAAACCCCACTGTCGCTGCGACGCCCCGTGCGCCCGAAAAGGTGGAGGCTGAGCGCGCCTCCGCCGGCGAGCGCTGCGGACACATCGGACGTAAGGGCTACCTGAAGACCGGCGCGGAAATCATGGTGCTGCGCGGTACCGTGGACTGCGCCCACGCCCTGGACGTGCTGACCGAATACGTCACCACCCCGCGTGCCGACGACAACCTGACCCAGCACCAGGTGGCGAAGGTTCAGGATGCCACCTGCTACTGGAACCCGCAGTACGAGATGGCTGAGAACCGTCGCGAGGATCGCGGTGCCCCCGAATGCACTATTGGCGATGATGTCGCCTTCGTGGCTCGCCTGCAGAATCCGGACGCTCCCGACATTCCGTTCCTCATGGATCCTGCCCGGTACGACTCCGGTGCCGGCTACTACCGTTTCAAGAGCTACGATGAGCGCACCCTCTGCGAGCTGAACCCCGCGGACGGAACCCTGGTGTGCGAGCGCCGCACCGGTGAGCAGACCGGCAACGGTAACGGCGCGGTCGGTCGTACGTTTGCCGGCCCGGTGGAGGTGACTCGCATGAACTTCCTGACCGGCGCCAGTGAGGTGAATACCGTGAATGAGTCCTCGGCTCTGCACGGGGAGACCACCACCGCAAACACGAAGATGATGCACACCTGGGATGTGGTGACTGTGCCCGCTGCCGATGGTAATCAGCTGACCTGCTTCGGTGAGATTGAGACTGGCTCGATTAGCTGCCATGACGGAAACGGCCACACTATTTTGGTGCGTGGCAGGCACGAAGGCTAAGCGCCCGCGTCAGAATTATTGAGTTGCTAACGAGCTATCAATGAGTTGTGAATAGCTAAGGAGGGGCTTCCCACAATGCCGGGGAGCCCCCTCTTACTCTGCCCCTCTTATTGCGTTCCTCGTGTTGCGTTCTTCCCGCTGCGCCCCCTACCCGCTGTGCCCTAGCGGGGGCACCCTGCGGGTTCCTAAGACGCCGTATAGCTAGCTCACAGGTAGCGTCTTTAGAATACTGGTTAGGAACCCGAACCGATGACGCAGAAAGGTCACCATGCATCCGGCACAGAAGCACTCTACCCAGACTTCTACCCAGGCTCGTTCTACTACGCTCCGCACCGCTAAGCGCTACAGCCCCGTAGCGCTCGGTGCCACGCTGCTGCTGGCGCTGTCGGCATGCTTCGGAGGCGCTACCACCGCCTCCCCGAGCGCCACCGCAACCCCTAGCCCCAGCGCTACGAGCGCGAAGGCAACCGCCAGCCCCACCCGCACCGCAACGGTCACTGAAAGCACCCCGACTGCCGGTACCGTGCACACCCCCACCGCGGCGGCTACCGTGAGCCCCGGAACCATCACCACCGTAAGCCCGGCAACGACTGCTCAGGCGAGCGCGGCGGCGAGCTCCTCCGCATCGGCTAAGGCAAATACTTCGGCGAAGGCGTCGAGCACCGCAAGCCTGTCCAGCTCGGATGTTCAGTCTGCGGGCGGTAGCTGCGGCAGCATGGACGCTACCGGCTACCTGAAGCACAACGCTACGGTTCAGGTGGCTTCCGGTGCGGTGGATTGCCTGTTTGCGCGTGAGTTGATCCGCCAGTTTGTGGTGCAGAACCCCGCCGAGGTGACCGATAAGGCGAATGGTGAGCGTACCGTCATGTCGGCGCGCTGCTACTGGAAGCCGGGCGACGGTGCGGATCGTGCGACCCCTGAGTGCGTGTCGCTGGATGGTGGCAGCACCGTCATTACCGTGAAGCTGACCAACTAGCCTGCGGCTCAACCTCGGCAAGATTTTAGGCAGTAAACACAAGCGCCGCGTTGACGAATGATTCGTCAACGCGGCGCTTTTTGTCTCGAAGCTATCTCAAGCAGCTGGCGCGGCGGGTTTTAGAGCTCTCCGCGGGCACGGGCGGCGAGCACGTCATCCAGGCGGGCGAAGGTCGAACGCCAGGTGGTGCGCACCTCCTCGTGGACCGAGGCGGGCATGGGACCAATCTCAATGACGATGCGGGTACCGGAACCCACGCCGTCGGCGGTAATCACGGTTTCGGGGAAGAAACGGTGACGCTGGTACACCAGCACGCTACCGGGGTTGCCCAGGTGGTCGGGCAGCTGCTCGGCGTATTCGAGCTCCTTGAACGGTTCAATGCTCAAAAAGCGGCTCTGCAGAATGCAGGACACCGAGGGGTCAACCTCGTTGATCATGGACAGGCGTTGCATGCCGCCGACGACAGGCTCCACGACAACGTCGGTGGGGCGCACGTGCCAGCCGGCGGGGCCGTACCAGCGGACCAGCAGTTCGGGGTCCAGGTAGGCGCCGAAGACGTCCTCGACCGGGGCTGCGATCTCGTGGTCGAAGACGAGAAGCTCCTCATCGGGAACATGAGTGATGCTCATAGGGTTCTCCTTAAACGGGTTGAAGAGCGGGTTTAGGGCTTCTTGCCGGAGTAGTAGTTGCCGAGGAACTCGTCGCGGTACTCGAAGTAGGTGCCGTCCTTGATGGCTTCGCGGGCGTCGTCCACCATGCGCACGATGAAGCGCTCATTGTGGATGGAGGCGAGGGTCGCCGCCAGACGCTCGTCCGCCTTGAAGAGGTGACGCAGGTAGGCGCGGGTGTAGTGGGTGCAGGTGTAGCAGTCGCAGCCCTCGTAGATGGGCGAGAAGTCCGCCTTGAAGCGCGCGTTGGTGATGTTGTAGCGGCCGGTGGGGGAGTAGACGGCGGCGTTGCGTGCCACGCGGGTGGGGGAGACGCAGTCGAAGGTGTCTACACCGTTTTCTATGCCGACGAAGATGTCGTCGGGTTCGGAGATTCCGAGCAGGTGGCGGGGCTTGGATTCGGGTAGCTCTTCGGCGCACCAGCGCACGATGGTGCCGAGGTTTTCCTTCTCGAGCGCACCACCGATGCCGAAGCCGTCGAAGGGCATAGAACCGAGGTCCTGGCATGCCTTGCGGCGCAGGTCCTCGTACTGTGCACCCTGAATGACGCCAAACAGTGCCTGGTAGGGCTTGCCCACGCGTTCAGTGGTCAGGCGCTGGTGCTCAGCGATGCAGCGCAGCGCCCACAGACGGGTGCGTTCGAGCGCCTCCTCCTGGTAGCCGCGGGAGTTGTAGAGGGTGGTCAGCTCGTCGAAGGCGAACATGACGTCGGCACCAATCTGGTGCTGAACCTGCATGGACACCTCGGGAGTGAAGCGGTGAATCGAGCCGTCAATATGCGACTTGAAGTTCACGCCGTCGTCGTCAATGTGGGCGAGGCGTTCCTTGCCCTTCGCCACGTCGTCGTCGCCGAGGGGGCGGCCGTCGGCGCCCTTAGCGTCCGCGACGGTACCCATATCGATAACCTTCTTGAAGCCGGAGCCCAGGCTCATGACCTGGAATCCGCCGGAGTCGGTGAAGGTGGGTCCGTCCCAGTTCATGAATGCGCCCAGGCCGCCTGCCGCGTCGAGGATTTCGGGGCCGGGCTGCAGGTACAGGTGGTAGGCGTTGGAGAGCAGAGCCTGAGCGCCGAGCTCCTTCATGGATTCGGGCAGGACCGCCTTGACGGTTGCCTTGGTGCCCACGGGGGTGAAGGCGGGGGTCTGGATCTGTCCGTGCGGGGTGGTGATGACACCGGTGCGTCCGCGGAACTGTCCGCCGTTGGCTTCTACACGTTCAGCGCTGGGGGATGCGGTGTCCGCCAGGCGGCTGGTGATGGTGAAGCCAAAGTCCTCGGTGGGGAAAGAGTTATCTAGAACGCTCATTCTTCTCTCGATTGTTTGCTTTCCGTCTGAATGTCTACACCCTAGCCTACCGGAAAACCCCGCCTCCTTTGCCGGAGGCGGGGTTCACGAGAATTTAGCTGAGGGCAGCTGGGTTTAGCTCGCCTTAGCCGGCGAAGTCGCCGAGCATATCCACGGTCGGCACGAAGAAGAGGGTACCGGTAACCGCGGTGCTGAAATCCAGCAGACGGTCGTAGCTGGCGCCGTCCACGCCGGTGAACATATTCATGAGCATCTTCTGAACGGTCGAGAAGGTGCTGGCGTAGCAGATGAAGTAGGTGCCCAGCTCGTTGTTACCCACGGTGCCGAAGGGCATGTTGTCGCGAATAACCTTGAAGTCGTCACCGATATTGGCGATAGCGGAGTGCGAGTTGGCGGGCTTCTCGTCCTCGCTCATCTCGATGTCGTCGTGCTTGGAGCGGCCGATGACCTTCTCCTGCTCGGCAACGGGCAGGGCGTTCCACGCGGTCATGTCGTGGATGTACTTCTGCACGAACTGGTAGCTGCCGCCCCTGTACATGGGGTCGCTGTCACCGATGATGCCGAAGTATTCGCGTGCCGCGGGGGTCTGCGGGTTTTCGGTGCCGTCGACAAAACCGATGATGGAGCGGCCGTCCCAGTAGCGGAAGCCGTGCACCTCATCCAGTACCTCAGCAATATCGCGCAGTGCCGCGGTAATAGCGGACGCCATATCGTAGGCGACGGACGGCTGAGTCGCGCGGATATGGAAGTGCAGATCGCCGGGAGTGGACACCGCGGTGTGCTTATGGCCCCTAATCTCCTCGAACTCCACGAGCTCCTGAGGCAGTGGCTTGGGCAAATCCAGGGTCAGCCACGCGCTGTGGCTGATACCCAGCACAATGCTGGCGTTCTCGGGTGAGTAGCGGTTCGCGGCGGTGTGGTTGAGGTTAATGACGAGCCCGCAGAGGTTCTGGAACCCCTCAATGAGCGCGTCCTGGGAGACGCCGTCCTTGAACTTCCACACCATGAAAATGGTGTTAGCGTTCGGGCTGGCAGTGACCTGTTGTGATTCTGAAGCAAGCATAAAATTCACCGTACGCCTGTGCGCACACCCCTGCAATGAATCCAGCCCTAACCTTCTGCACAGGCCCTAACCTTCTGCACTGAACGGAGAAGATTAGGGCTGGGAATATAAAAGCCGTGCTTTAGAAGCCGTGGGAGGCGAGGTCACGGGCATGCGCCAGACGCGCCGCCGTCTCAAAAATAGTCCACGCCTGCACCTGAGCGGACAGCTCCACCGGCGCGCCGGGCTTCACAACCTTGCTCATCGGCTCGGTGAACCGCGGGGAGAACTGCACGAGCGCCTTACCGCGAATCTCATTCGGGTCAATGCCGTACTCATTCATCGGCAGGTCGGGGTCAAACTCGCGGCGACCCTCCCACAGGGCGCGGGCGGTCGAGTACACCAGGGTCGAGGCGAGCGCTCGCGCCTCATCACTGAGCAGCGGCGAGGACGCCGCCATGCCCAGGTAGCGCACGAGAATGCCGGTGAACAGGCCGCCGTCGCCGTCGCCGTGAGAGATGAGGATGCGGCGGCGAGCACCGGAGAGGAACTCCACCTCTTCGGTCATGTGCTTGACGATGCCGACGATGAGGCGCTCGGCGCGTTCAGCGGGGTCCACCTCGCAGGGCACACCGGAAGCTGCGAGGCTCAGCAGGGCGCCCAGGGCGGTTCCCTGGTTGTAGGTGAATTCGCTGCGCTCGTACTCGTACTCGTCGCCGCGCACGTTCACGCCGTCAATATAGAGCGAACGTTCTGCATCCCAGAGGGTTTCGTTCATCCAATCCATGAGCGCTGCAGCAGTCTTCGGGTCGCCCGCACGCGCATACGCCAGCGCGGTCGGCGCGGTTGCCGCAGCATTCACAAAATCACGCTTGGACTTGCGCCAACTCATGCCACCCACCGGGGAGAAACCCTTCGCCAACTGCTCGAAGAGGGCCACGCCAGCATCCTGGGCGGCAACATCATTAGCGCCGGTCAGCTCGATGCAGAAGGAATTCATGCGGCCCACCGCGAGGGTCAGCCACGCCATATCGTCAAAGTAGTCGTTCGCGAAGCGGCCGTAGTTGCGCACGTTAATGCCGCGCAACAGCGCGCGGGCGCGGTGCAGCTCCTCCTGTGCGGCAGTAATATCGCCCTCGCGCAGGTGACGCTGGCCGGCATCAATCACACAGTCCAGCAGGTGCGCCTGCCACCAGTAGTGCCACGCGCTCAGACGCTGGCTCAGCGGGCGAGGATCGGGAACCTGAACCGAGCCGATGAGGGCGCCGGGAACACCGAGGATGCGGTGCACGAAGGTGTCGGTGACGCTGTCGGCTGCGGCAGCGGCGTGCGAGGAGGTGCGCTCGGCGTACTCGCTAATCGACTCCAGAGACTGCGCGTTGTGGGAAGACGGCTGGGAATTCATGGACCCTCTGTAGTTGCGGTGAAGTATTACGTCTGAATTATCCCACTTTTTGCCCTCTGAGCGCCCGGATGCTGTGGGCGGGCTCTCGGGTGTGATTCCTTTTCGAGAGACCGCCGAGAAGATGCACCGCAGGGAACGGAGTGAACGCCACTCAAAAACCGGTTAGGAGGCGGCAGTCAGCGAACGCCCGCTGTACAGATCCACTCGCTCGCCGGTGATGGGATGCTCAAAATGCAGACTGTACGCCAGCAACTGCAGCGGGTACTCCGGGCGGTCTGGCGCGTCGGGTAGCACCTGCGGGTAGAGCACATCGCCCAGAATGGGGGAGCTGAGCATATTCAGATGCGCCCGCAGCTGGTGCGTTTTGCCGGTGTGAGGCGCCAAATCATAGAGCGCCCATTCTCTATTCGGTTCCGCGCGCCACCCCTCAACCGCCTGCGCACTCGGAGTGAAAGTCCGCAGAATCTTCACGGTCGTCAGCGTATTCGGCTCCACACCCTGCGCCGCGCACTCTTGCTCAGAAAGCTGCTGAACCTGCAGCTGATCACGAATCTTCTGAATATGCGAACGCACCTGCAGCCCCTCCGCACTCAACGCCTGCTCGGCGGCGGTAGCATCGGCGGGAACCGGCGCCACGGCACGGTAGGTCTTTGACACCTGACGGTGCTGAAACATCATCTGGAAGGGGCGGCGTGCCTCAACGGTCTTGGCAAAAAGCAGCACACCCGCGGTCGGGCGGTCCAGGCGGTGAATCGGAATCAGTAGCGGGTTCTGCTCACGCACCCGCAGCTTGGTCAGCGCGGTCTGCGCAATATAGGAACCGCGCGGGGTGGTCGGCAGAAAATGCGGCTTATCAATCGCCAGCACGTGCTCATCCTCGTAGAGCACCGGCATGTCTGAGGGTAGCTGCGGCTCATCGGCAAGCTCACGGAAGTACCAGATGCGCTCACCCGGCATATAGGGGCTATCGCGGGTCAGGATCGTGCCGTCGTCCAGACGCACCTCACCGGTATTAAAGCGGGCGTGAATAATCTGCGGGTCGTTCGGGTAGAAGCGCGCAATCAGGTAATCCGCAATGGTTGCCGGAGCCGTATTGTTCGGGGTGGTGTTGCTCGGGGTGAGCTCGGCGGGGAGCTCCTCCACGCGCGGCAGGATCAGCTGAATTGGGTCGATACCGTTCTTCTGAGCCAGCGGAGGGGCCAGCAGGCGGCGATGCGTGCGGCGTGCAGGCTTAGCCTGATAGGCGGGCTGTATTCCCTGCTGTGTATCGGGGCGTGCGATAGGCTGCGTGCGTGCGGTGTTCTGTGCGGGCATGGCTCTACTCTACCTTTTGGGAGGGACTGATTCGGCGGCGACCCGGGTGCGCCAGACTGAGCAGCATGCGGGTGGAAATATTACCGTGGGCTTGGTGTGGGGTTGCAGAAGACAGTTTTGTCTGACACTCATGAATGTTTGTGTGAATACGTGGAACAGAAAACGAAAACTTCACAAATTTTTGAAATTATTGGACATTTAATTTAAAAAAAGTGCATTAATTTTACAAAAACTATCGATTGAGTGCGGTATTTTCGAAAATGCTGTCAAATCATAAATCAATAACCCTCAATTTAGCCCCTGTGGTTTTTCTAAGTATAAAAGATGTAAAGCAATTAAAGACCTGATAACCTGGGCATCCTACGTCATAAACACCTTAATAAAGGCTGGAAACCGCCTTAAAGCGGTACGATTAAGACACAGAAGTTCGATATTTCGAACGAAGGGGTCGAAATGGGACAGAAACAGCGCAAGGATGCAGAGGTTAAAGGAACACCCCCAATTACAGCGGTGCAATCGGACAATTCCAAAGCACCGGAAAATGCGAGAGGAGAGGTTATGGAACATTCACAAAAGAATGCGGAGCCTCGCACCGGTGCCCTGCGCATGGAGCCGCACGAACGCGAAGAGCAAATTCTGAAAATCGCTGCAGAACATTTCGCTCGCCGCGGCGTGCTCGGTGCCTCCATGAGCGCTATCGCCCGCGATGCAGGCATTACCCGCGCCCTGCTCTACCACTACTTCCCCGGCAAGGACTCCCTGGCGGCAGCTGTCACCCGACGCGAAGCCAACGCAGTCCTTGAGGCTCTCGGCGAGCACCACGAAAATCCCGAGGAAGCACTCCGCAGGGAGTTGCGCACCTATTTCCTCGTCGTAGCCGGTGTCCCCACCCCCGGTGGGGAGGACTTCCCGAACAACCCCACCGACTACCTCGAATGGATGCTTGAACGCACCGGCATGCCGATTAATGACCGCACCCGCGTCATCCTCGGAGGCTGGTTGCAGCTCGTCGACTACTTCGCCATGCACGTCGTGCAACTCAACCCCCGCGATCAGCGCACCGTTCGCTCCCGCGGGCTCGGGCTCGAAGAAGCCATCGACCTGTGCCTGGGTGCCGTGGACACCCTCACTGGCGGCTACTAGCCGCCTCAAGAGGTGACAGGTCTACACAGGACTTCCCGCTCCGATGTTTGGTTATGTGCTCCACGGCAAAGATGACGTGGACATCCGGGCGGTTATTCCTCCGCTACGCCGCTTGCGACGTGGTGGACTCCGGGAACACCACCCGGTTCGTGAGTAGGGAAACATAATGCCCCGTACCCCCTTCCGTGGGGGTGCGGGGCATTATGATGCTCAAGTTGAGATTGAAGAAAATAGTTTTACTCTGAGGCTAAGCTTGAGGCTCGGGCTAAATGGAGCGGCGTAGCGACAGGCCACGAACCGTCGCGTAGAACCCCTGCGCCTGCAGTGCCGCACGCAGCGCCTCCACCGGATGCTCTACAACCTCGCCGCCGGATGCGCCCAATGTGGATGTGCTCACCGTGTGGGTGCCCAAAAGCTCCACATCGTTGACCTTCTCCACCGAAATCTTCTCCGCACCGCCGGCGGACACCAGGCGCGCCAGGGCGGGGGCCGCCGCCTCCAGAAGTACCGGGTCGGTGGTGAAAGCCAACAGGGTCTTCGCGCCACGCTCCACATAGAGCACCGGTGCGCCGTCCACCAGCACCACGCAGGCGCCCGCCTTGCGTGCCGGGCGGTGCTTTACGGTGCCCTCGCCCTCGTGCGCAAAGGAGGGAATCGCGGACCAGCTCAGCGCCGCACCGTACGGGTTCGCGGGGTCGGTCGCCGCCAACAGGGTCACTGTGAACGTGCCGTACACCCGCTCCGTATCGGTACGCTGCGGGGTGTAGGCACTCGCACCAAAACCCTGTGTCGCGCCAAAACCCTGTGGACTTGCGGGAACACTGAGGCTATCGGCGGTAGAACGCAGCAGGTCCACCGTCGCGGGGGCGGCAAACTGCGCCGCGCCCAAACCCTCAATAAAGTAGCCGCGACGCACCAGCGCACGATCCTCAGCCGCCGAATAAATCCGGTACAGCTGCGAGAACCCGCCGGCAGAATCCTCCACCTGCAGGCACCCGCGAGTCAGTACACCGTAGCGGTCCAGCAGCAGGTCGGCGCGTGCGAGCGCCGTAACCGTCGCCTCCACCGGCTCCTGCAGCAGTGTGTCCACGCGTGAGAAGCGACCGCTATCCTGCGGGGCAACGGCGGGAGCGGCGCCATGGAACCCGCCGCGCAGGGAACGCAGACCGCGCCCGGTGGCAGCGCCGTATCCGCCCGCCAAGCCGTTACCCATGGAGGCGCGTGCCGCCGCAATACGGCCCGCACCACGGCGACCCACCCGCGACAGACGCGCAGGGGCTGCCGGAGTCGGATGCGCACTGCGGACGCCCGCAAGCATCGCCCGAACCGGCGCGAAACTATCGTTCGTCACCGCACCAGCCCACACCAGGCGCCACAGCGCTGCCGAAACCTCCGCCGCATCCGGGAAAGTCACCACCTGACCGGCAGGTGCCGCAGCGCTCATCAGTTGCGCCACCCGCTCACGTAGCGCCGGCACGAACAGGCCGCCATGAGCCAGCGCCTCATAGATGGCGTGCTCGAGCGTGCCCGGAGCCTGCAGCGCCTCCCAAAGCTCGGGGTTCTCCGCGCGTAACAGCTGCTCCGGGTAGTCCTCGCCCATGGTCAGCTCACCCAGAGTCAGCGAGGAACTCTCGCTCAAATGCAGGCGAATCCAGCCGTCAGACTTCTGCGCGCTACCGCCGCCGAGCTGACCGGCGCCGGTGAAGAACACCCTGCCGCTTGCCATCAGCTCGTCCAGCATGTGCGGCTGGTAGCCGGGCACACGCGCCGGGAGGATCAGCGTCTCCAGCGCGGAAGCCGGTACGCGCACACCCGCCAGCTGGTCGATGGCGGTGAGCAGATCCTCCGTGGAGGAGGCGGAATCTTGTCCCGTATGTTCTGTGCCGTGCTCAGCTAACGGGTTGGGTACCGCCGGGTTGAGCGCCGCCGGGCCGAGAGGCGCCACCCTCTCGCCCATTACCGTGGCGGTGCGGCGGGAGGGCATGAACGCGCCGTAGGCGCTCGCCTCCGGCAGGGTCTGCGCAACCCGCACGGATAAAGAACGAACGTTCTGCCATGAGGGTAGGAATACACCATAGACCTGCGCCGATACCGGCTCAATTTCCTCACGCAACGCCGCCAGAGAGCGGGCACGAATCGTGCGCAAAACCTGCGCATCCACCCACTCGACACCGGCAGACCCGGGAGTGCGCAGCACCTCGGGCAGGAACTCGCCGGAGCTTAGGCGGCGCTGCTGCTGAAGACGCTGCAACACCGGAGTCAGCACGCCCACACCCACCGGGGTCAGGCGCGAAAAATGCTCCGCCGCCTGCTGCGCAGTGAAGGGAATATGGGTGCGCGCATAGCGAGAAACCAGATCCTCCAAAGGCTCCGCGACCGGCTCCAGAAGGGCTACAGGAAGCGCCGCGGCGGGCATAATGCCCAGCCCATCGCGCAGACGCGCAGCATCCTCAACCACCGCATAGTACAGCTGCGGCTCGGCGGAATCGTCGGTAGCTCCCATGTCGGCAGCTCCCATGAACGAGAACGCGCGGCGCGAGCGCACCAGCTCTTCCGCCAGGGCGCGCGCCTGATCCGTGCTGGCGTGCGCGCCGTACTCCTCGCCATGCTCCTCGCCGTAGTTTTCAGAGTCTTCGGACTCGCCGAAATCCTGAGAACCGTGTGTCGCAGATTCAGCCCGTGGGCTGTCGGCACGCAAACGCAGACTCAACTCCCGCGCGCTCAACGGACCCAACTGGCGCAACAGATCCGCCACGCCCTCTACACCGCAGGCGCGGTAACGCTCACCCGTGCGCTGCAGACGCTGCTGAGTCTGCACCAGAACCGCCGGATCCAACAGGTCACGCAGACCACTCGAACCCAGCAACTCAGCCAGCAGTGCCGGGTCCAGCGACAGCGCGGCGGCGCGGCGTTCGGCGGCGGGCGCATCGCCGTCGTAGAGGTGCTCGGCAACGTACTCAAAGAGCAGAGTGCGCGCAAAAGGCGAAGGGTCGTTCGTCTCAACCTCCAGCATGGACACCGCCCGAGACTGCAACGAACGGTGCACCTGAACCAGCGCCGGAACATCGTACACATCCTGCAGACACTCGCGCGCCGTCTCCAAAAGCACCGGAAAATCAGGGTACTTACGCGCCACATCCAACAGCTGCGCCGCACGCTGACGCTGCTGCCACAGCGGGGTGCGCTTACCCGGATCACGGCGCGGCAACAGCAGGGCACGCGCCGCATTCTCACGGAACCGAGACGCAAAAAGCGCCGAATCGCCTACGCGTTCGGTGACAATCGCCTCCAGCTCGTCCGGGTCGAAAAGGAACAGATCAGCGCCGGGCGGCACATCCTCCATAGCGGGCAGACGCAGAATCAAGCCGTCATCACTCGCCATGACGGAAGCGTCCACCCCATACCGCTCCTCAATGCGGGCGCGCACTGCCAGCGCCCAGGGCGCGTGCACCCCGTAGCCGAGCGGCGAGTGCAGGACCACGCGCCAATCGCCCAGTTCGTCGCGGTGCCGCTCCACAATCATGCGGGTGTCGGAGGGGACCGCCCCGGTGGATTCGCGCTGCTCACGCAGGTAGGCGAGCAGGTTATCGACCGCCCAGGTGTCCAATCCGAGCTGTTCGAGCTGCAGGCGGGCGGCGGCGCTATCGGTGGCGCCCAGGCTGGAGAGGGCGCGCGTGAACGCACCCGTCTGCACGCCCAGGGCGTAGGGGCGGCCCATGCGGTCGCCGTGCCAGAAAGGCAGGCGCGCGGGCTGACCGGGTGCGGGGGAGACCCGCACCGCGTCGTGCGTAATTTCTTCAATGCGCCAACTGCTCGCGCCGAGGGTGATGACCTCGCCGGCACGGGATTCGTACACCATTTCCTCGTCGAGCTCACCCACACGCTTGGGGCCGCGCTCCTCATCGCCGCTGACCAGGTAGACGGGGAAGAGCCCGCGGTCGGGAATCGTGCCGCCGCTGGTGACGGCGAGGCGTTGCGCACCCGGGCGGCCCTCAATACTGCCGGAGGGGGCTTCCTCGGTAGGGGTGCGATCCCAGATGATGCGCGGGCGCAATTCAGCGAATTCATCGGAGGGGTAGCGTCCGGCGAGCATTTCGAGTACGGAGTCGAAGAGGGCGCGCGGCAGTTCGGCGTAGGGTGCGCTGCGGCGTAGCGCCTCGTACCAGGAGTCCACGCTGATGGGGCCCAACGCGCAGGCGGCGACGGTCTGCTGCGCGAGTACGTCCAGGGGGTTGGTGGGGATGGCAAGTGGCTCGAGGGTTCCGCTGCGCATTCCGGCGAGGGTGACGGTTGCGCCGAGCAGGTCGCCGCGGTGCTTGGGGTAGAAGAATCCGCGCGAAATTTCGCCCACGCGGTGTCCGGCGCGGCCCACGCGCTGCAGTGCGGAGGCAACCGATGGAGGCGCCGCCACCTGGATTACGAGGTCCACGTGACCCATATCGATGCCCAGCTCCAGGGAGCTGGTGGCGACCACGCAGCGCAGGGTTCCGCCCTTGAGCGCCTCCTCGATGAGGGTGCGCTGTTCCTTGGACACGGAGCCGTGGTGCGCGCGGGCGAGCGGCGGCACCTCGGCGATGTCGCCGATGCCTGTCGCGTAGTCTTCGGGGTCGATTCCCTGCTGTGCGAGGACGCGGCGCAGGTGAATATCGTTGAGTGCCGCGGTGAGCTTTTCTGCTAGTCCACGCGAATTAACGAAAACAATCGTAGAACGGTTGTTCTCAATATGGTCGACGATGCGCTCCTGCACACGCGGCCAGATGGAGGTCTCGGGGCGCTCGCTACCGGGGGTGTCTCGCAGCGTCTTTTCGTGCAGTGCCCCCTCATGCAATGCCTCTTCCGAGATGGTGAGCGTATTTTTGGGCGCAGCGGTATCGCCCTGTCGCGACGGGTTTGCCTGCCCAGTTTCTTGCGCGGGTTCCTGCGCTGGGTTTGCCTGCCCGGGGAATACGCCAATGGCATCTTCCAGCGTGTAGGGCGCGCTCGCCGAGATGTCTACGGCACTAGAGGTAGGTTGTGCCACGCCCTGCGGCGAGCCAGCAGAAGCGGAGTGGGTAGTCCCGCCGCCTGGCGCCTCCGAGGGTGCATATTCTGAGGGGGCGTGGAGTCCTTGCCCGTAGTCGTTGGCGCCTCCGAGTGCCGCCATATCGGGTACGGGCACGCTCAGGCGCAGGTCCCATTCTTTGACGACTGGACGGCTCATGATGGTTACCGGCTGAATGCCGCCGAGGAACCGGGCGACCGCCTCCGGGTTTTCGACGGTTGCGGAGAGCCCAATGCGCTGTGCGGGCTTTTCGAGGAGTGCGTCGAGGCGTTCGAGGGAGACCGCCAGGTGTGCGCCGCGTTTGGTGGCGGCGAGGTTGTGGATCTCGTCCACGATCACGGTGGTGACGCCCGCGAGGGTGTTGCGGGCGGCGCTGGTGAGCATGAGGTAGAGGGATTCGGGGGTGGTGATGAGAATGTCGGGCGGGTTGCTGATGAGTTGGCGGCGTTCGCGTGCGGGGGTGTCGCCGCTGCGCACGCCCACGCTGATGTTCGGTTCGCCCGTGTTGTTTTCGCTCAGGCGCGTGATTCCGGTCAGCGGTGCGCGCAGGTTGCGTTCGACGTCGGCGCCGAGTGCTTTGAGGGGTGAGATGTAGAGGATGCGCGTGCCGCCTGCGGTGCCGGCTTCGTGTTCGCGGTGTAGGGCGTCGAGTGCCCAGAGGAAGGCGGCGAGGGTTTTGCCGGAGCCGGTGGGGGCGATGATGAGGGTGTTGTTGCCGTTGCGGATGCTCTCCCAGGCGCCTTCTTGGGCGGCGGTGGGTGCGCTGAAGGTGGCGCGGAACCAGTCGCGTACGGGGGCGGAGAAGTGGGAGAGTGCGTCGGTCATGTATCTATTATGGCGGGGTTTATGGTGTGCGCCTCTTGAATTGTTGGGGGTTGGGGGAGGAAGATGTGCTTGACAGTGTCTCTGCAGGACATGTAATGTTTTACCTGTAAAGTAATCGACTGAGGGAACAACCCAAAGGAGCCTCACCATGACCCGCCTGAACGAAGAACAGCTCATCAGCCTCTTCCACGAGCCGCGCACCGTCTCCTCCTTCACCGAGGAACCCGTCACCGACGAGCAGCTGCGCCGCATCCAGGAACTGACCTTCTACGGCCCCACCGCCTTCAACAACCAGCCCCTGCGCATCACCTGGGTCAAGAGCCCCGAGGCACGCGAGCGCCTCGTCGCACACCTGGCAGACGGCAACAAGGCTAAGACCCAGGCAGCACCGGTGACCGCAATCCTCTCCGCAGACGCGAACTGGGTAGAGCACGCCGACACCTTCAACCCCAACGCTGCCGGCTTCATCAAGAGCTTCTACACCCCCGAGGAGCTTGCCACCCCCGCCGCTGAGCTGAGCGCTCACCTGCAGGCAGGCTACTTCATTACCGCAATCCGCGCCCTCGGCCTGGACGCTGGCCCCATGACCGGCGCAGACTTCGCCGGCATCAAAAAGGAATTCTTCGCGGATAACGCAGAGATCCCCTTCCTGATCGTCAACATCGGCCACGGCGAGGCTCCCGCATACCCGCGCGGTGCACGCTTCAGCCACGATGAGGTTGCTCGCTCCCTCTAAGAGCGCGCAGCTACGGCATGGCTAAAGCTAAACCCTAGATTTAGGCTTATAGATAGTTCAAGGGCGGTTCCCCATCGTGGGGAACCGCCCTTGAACTATATGCGCACACGACGTGCCAGAGTATTCAGTGCCAGAGTATTCACATCTGCAACGCCGCGTTAGCGGGCACCAAACTGACCCACCGACAGCTGCGGAACAGACGAGGAACAAGCGGTCGTATCCAACGGAACGATCACGCCACCGGAACCGGAGGGAAGACCCACCAGGAAGCCCTGAACCGGTCGGCTACCGCAATCGTCACCGAAGCGTGCCGGGTATACCGAACGCAGTACCGCAGTGGTGCTATCGCCGGGGTTGAGGGTCACGCCCGCAGAGTTCATGTACTCAGCAGAGGCGGATGCCTCACGGCCGACCCAGGTTCCCGAAGAGCCCGCATGAACCACACGTGGGTAGCCGCGCAGGGTGCAAGAAGAATTCGAGGAGTTCTGGAAGTACAGCGTGTAGTTTCGGGCGCCGGGGGAGCCTTCTCCCACAGCAACCGAAATGTTCAGGTCATCCAGATCGCACTGGGTCGGGCCCTCAGCAACAGTGTTGCTGGAGGAATTAGAGGACTTCTCCGAGGAACCCGAGGAGTTCGAAGAATTGGAAGAATTCGACGAGCTCGAAGAACCCGAGGAGCTACCCGAAGAGTTAGAACCGGACTGTGAAGACGAGTCTGAGCTCTTCTGTGAATCCTGCTGAGAATCTGCAGAGTCGTCTGACTTGTTCTGCTCGGAACCCTCGTGGGAGGACTCAGAAGAATGAGAGTCAGAGTTCTGCTTCGACTTGTGAGTCTCGGTGTGGGAAGAAGACTCGGAGTGCTCAGAGGAAGAGCCGTGGTTCTCCGCCTCGGGGGAGTTCACCACGGTAATGGAGCCCGGAGTCACCGAAGGGGTAGCTCCGTCAGAAGCTACTCGAATCGTGCCGGGCTTGACCGAAGCCGAAGCACTCGGCTGCGCCGAGGTGCCTTCAGCTTCCTGACCGGCCTGGGACGCGCCGCATCCACTGAGCGCGAGCACGCAACAGAGGAGGGTGGTTGATGCGAGTACCTGAGCCGATTTAAACATGATTACATCGCCGCCTGCATTTGGATTTCTGCTCCGTCCATACCGGGGGCGTACTCGACCTGGCAGCACAGGCGGGAGTACTCGTTGGCGACATCGTCGACCATGTCGAGCAGGTCCTGCTCAGCTTCGGTACGTTCACCGGAAGCTTCGAAGTGCTCGGGGTCGATGAAGCCGTGGCAGGTAGCGCAGGATGCGTTACCGCCGCAGGTTGCGAGGACCGGCACACCGTTAGCCTGGAGGGCTTCCAGGAGGGTGTGGTGGTCTTCCCACTGAATGTCGTAGTTTACGCCTGCTTCGTCAGTGACCTTAATCGTTACGCCCATGCGTTCTCCTTCTTCTGTAGTGATGCGTTTCTATTGTAGAGGTAGGGGCTGTTATTCACCGTACTTTGTGGTGTATCCCCAACCCTACCGTCACGCATATCACGGGAACGCATATTAATTTTTATGCTGAATAGCATGTCTGTATTGCCCCCAGTCTACCTCTTAAATCCCTGACAATGCGGGATATAGCCGTATATGAATACTGCCCCCAGATGCAAAGACATGCTGGGGGCAGTATAAAGAACCGGCACGCAGGCGCGCTTTAACGGTGACGAAGACCTACTCTGATTCCTTCTCCGCAGCCTTCTCGGCGTCCTGCTTTTCTGCGCTGTGGTTATCGGAATTCTGGACTCTTCCTCCGGGGCCGCGCACAATACCGCGCACGCTATCACGCGGATCGGCGTAGCGCAGGTCGATACCGAAGGTATTGCGGATTTGGCGTGCCGAGTTCAGGTGCCAACGCTGCGAATCCGACGGAGTCACCGAGGTGACCGCCTTCTGACCCGGAGCCAGCTTCTCGTGGCGAATGTCGTAGTGCTTACCGCCCATGGTGATGGTGAAGCCGTGCTCCTGCAACAGCTGCACGAACGCATCCACATCGTGCGGGATCTTGCGGCCGCGCTGCCTCTTTGTGCCGCTCATCCTCGGCTGCGACTCGAAGGGGTTACGGCTGGGCGCGGTGCCGCGGCTAATACGAATCACCTGCTGGTCGGAGTGCGAGAACTCCACCTGGTAGCCGTTGAGCGAGTACACGGTGCGGCTACTGCCGGGAATTGGGCGGCGGTCCTCAGCCTCATCCAGGATGCGGGCAATGTACTCGCCGGTCAGACCGAGCGCCTTCAGCTGTGCCTGAGCATCGGGGGAGAGCTGATAGCCTCCCGCCAGAGCCTGCAGCGGGCGCAGCGCGAGCACTTCGGCAGTCAGGGGGTTGAGCACCACCTGGTAGCCTTCCTCTTCATGCGTGTAGAGGGTGACTTCGCGGCCGTAACGGTTCTCCTGCGCGCTTTCTTGAACCACCGTGCTTGCGGGGGATCCGATGATGTCCAACAGCAGCTCGTAGGTGAGCCCGTGGCGCATCATGTAGTCCATCACGCCGGGGAGCACACCGTAGATGCGGCGGCGCGGCGGCACGTCACCGTAGAATTCCTTCTCGATGCGCGCGGCAATACGCTGGTTCTCCAGCGGCACCTCGGTCAGCGGAATGAGGCGCTGGTTGGAGGGGCGAATCTTGGCGCGTGCGGCGGCGGGCTTGGGTGCCTGACGGTATGCGTCCACGAGTGCCTGCTGCTGCTCTACGAATTCCTGGGCAATGAGCGGTAGGAGGGTGAAGTAGAGCTCTGCCGCTTCGGGCTTGAGCGCGCCGTTCTCATCGAGTAGGGACGCGCCGTCCTTGGAGAGCAAATCCCACGGCTTATTGTTTGCACTGTTCTCTTCGGAGCCCTGATTGTCCCGGTAGCTATAGGCGGCGAGGGAGGCAAGCTCCTGCAGGCGAACATACACCTCGAGAGGAATAGTGATCTGCTTAGCGGACATTATTTCTCCTCCTCGGTGGTGTTTTCTGCCTGGGCTGCCTTATCTTCTGCCTGTTTCGCCAGGGTGTTGCTGAGCTCCTCGAGCTGCACCTTGCGCAGGTTCTCCGCGTGCAGAACATGGAAATCCGGGGTCTTCGCCAGAGCCAGAACGGTCCGCTCATCGGGCGAAACCGCGATCTCCAGACCCTGTGCCGCGTAGATGCGGGTCCAGCCTTCAGCCATGCGCACGCTCTCGGGGCTACTCAGCGCCTGAAGCATCAGATCGAAAACGAACGGCGGGTTCTTCTTCAAGAAGGTGCGAGCGCGCTCGCTGAACTCGAGTTCCAGGGCGTTGAGCGAGGTGTATTCGCCCTGCGCCAGGGAAGCCTGCGCCGCCTCGTTGTAGTCGGCGTCGTATTCGTCAATGACGGTAATAACTTCTGCGGAGGCGGTGTTCACGTCAACCCGGTAGTCGTCGTGCGTGAAGCGAATGGTCCAATCGTTGATGCGTTCCGCTTCGCCGTCGCGCAGGATGGTGCGCACGAGCTCTTCGCTAATGTTTTCGCGTTCGAGGCGGGCACGCAGGCTCGGGCGCAGTCGGTAGTTGCGTTCGCGGTCCTCGGCGGTAACGCCGCGAGGTGCGGCGGCTACCGGTTCTGCTGCCGGAGTGCTCGGGGCGGGTGCGGCAGTCATCGGTGCACCCGGTTCCGGTGCAGCGGGCTTCGGTGCACTCGGCTTGGGAGCTGCGGGTGCGCTCGGCAAGGACTGGGCAAACACGAGCAACTCTTCAACAGGTGCCTGCTCGCTAGATACTGCCGTATGGGTAGCTTCTGCGGCTTCGGCAGCCTGTTGGCGGGCACGCAGGCCCTCCAGGTACTCTTCGATGCGCGGCGGTCGGTAAGTCAGCGTGGACTTGCGGAACATACCGGGGGAGGGCGCGCCGGGAGTCGGTGCTGCAGGCTTGGGAGCCACAGGCTTCGGCACAGCAGGCTTGAGTGTTGCAGGTTTCGGTGCAGCGGGCTTGGGCGCTGCGGGAGCAACCGTGGTGGGCGTCGGAACCGTCTTTTCTGCAGTCGCCTCCACAGTTGCTTCTTCCGGCACGCTGGGAGCCGGTGCGGGTGCCTGGGCCGCGCGGGCGGCAAAGAGCGCGGGGGAAGGTGCGGGCTTCGGTGCTGCGGGCTTGGGCGCAACAGAAGCGCTCACTTCCGTGTCCTCAACTACTGCAGGTTCGGCGGGGCTAGTTTCAACCTCAGCCGTAGGCTCTACAGTATTTTCAGCTGACTGCTCTTGCAACTCGCCCTGTTCCTCATCAACAGGCTCTTCCTCACCGCGGCGTAGGGCGGCAACGAGTTCCTGTCGGGAAGTATAAGGAATGATTTCCTCGGGAGAGTCGATATATCGGGGGAAGTTCTCGTAGAGAATCTTTGCCGCGGCCTCAAAGAGCTTCTCCGCGGTGGTGTTGGCGGCGGGTGCGCAGGGGCAGAGGAGCTCCTGGCGCTGTGCGTCATAGATGGACCAGTGGGCGCATCGTTCGGTGGGCGGGAAGTAATCGAGGGTTCCCAAATCAGCAATATCAATGAGCGCACCTATCAGGGACTGCGGAATGGATAGCTGTGCCATAGTGCTCCTTCGCGTTGTCTGCTCTCCAGCCTATGTGTGGAGGGTCCTTCTTTCCATCCTAGGCGTTTTTCGGCGGGTGTGCCCCGGAGCACGTCATCTGGGAGCGTAAATCTGCGGATTCACAGGTTGAGGCGCTTTTAGGCGCGGTTTTTGACACAGCGGGGACAGCGTCAGGTGGTGAAGCGTCCTTGCTGCACCTAGCTAGAGCCCGCAGTGTGTCGTACTGCAACATGTCGTACTGCAACATGTCGTACTGTGCGGTGGCTTGAGCTCTGCCCCGGGGCTTTTGGCAGAGCGTTTTCTGGGCGCGCTTTTTCCCCACACGCATCTTCCCGGGCGTGTCTTCCGGGTACGTCTTCTGGGCATACAAAAAATCCCCGGTTCCGAAGAACCGGGGATCGGTGGTGCGCCCGAAGGGATTCGAACCCCCAACCTTCTGATCCGTAGTCAGATGCTCTATCCGTTGAGCTACAGGCGCATGTTCCTCGCTTCGGATTTCTTCAACCCGTCGCGGCAACAGGTACTACTATACGGATGTCCTCAAGGGTGTGCAAGCCGAAAAACTCGAAATTGACCCAAAATCCCCTCCTTGCATCCTGAAAATACCCCATTTTGCCGCGTAATTTCAGGGTTTTTGTGCCCGTAAAAATTTTTCAAAATATTTTCTCGGCACCCTAAAACCGGCACTGCGGGTCCCTGAAATCCCCCGGAGGATCCCGTCGTAAGCCCTAAAAATTCTTTACAGAAATCCTCTCGTATTCTAAGAATGTGATGCGCAGAACTTAAGAAATGGCGTTATAGAAAGCTCTATAGACCATTAATGCGTTATTCTGTAAGCATCACGAGGAAGTGGAGACTGTCCAAGCGTGCATATTCACCATTGTTTGCACGCTTGTAGTGTTTAACTGCTTCTTTGTTACCGCAGACCTATCCGGATCAATGTAGTATCCGGGCCACCGATTGAAGGGGAAAATGTCAATGGCTGACACCTCAACTCGTACTCTCTCTGCTGAGCTCGAAAAGGAGCTGCAGAGCGCACCCACTACCCACCAGGGCCTTCTGGACTGGGTTCGCGAAGTTGCGGCACTGACCCAGCCCGCACACATCTACTGGGTCGATGGCACCCAGGAAGAATACGACCGCCTCGCTCAGGAACTGGTCGACGCTGGCACCTTTGTTCGCCTCAGCGATCACGAATTCCCGAACTCTTACGCAGCTTTCTCCGATCCTGACGACGTTGCACGTGTCGAGGAGCGCACCTTCATCTGCTCCGAGACTGAAGAAGGCGCAGGCCCGACCAACAACTGGCGCGACCCCGTCGAAATGAAGCAGACCCTGACCGGTCTGTTCGAGGGCTCCATGCGCGGTCGTACCATGTACGTCATTCCCTTTGTCATGGGCTCCCTGAAGGCTAAGAACCCCAAGATTGCTGTTGAGCTCAGCGACTCCGCATACGTTGTCTGCTCCATGCGCATCATGGCAACCATCGGTAAGGACGTTCTTGCCAAGCTGAACGAGACCAACGGCTTCTTCGTCAAGGCTCTGCACAGTGTTGGTGCACCCCTGGAGCCCGGTCAGGAAGATGTTCCCTGGCCTTGCAATCCCGAGAAGTACATCGTCCAGTTCCCCGAGACCCGCGAAATCTGGTCCTTCGGCTCCGGCTACGGCGGTAACGCACTGCTCGGTAAGAAGTGCTACGCACTGCGTATCGCATCCGTTATCGGTCGCGACGAGGGCTGGATGGCAGAGCACATGCTCATCCTGAAGGTCACCAACCCCGAGGGCAAGGTTCGCTACATCTCCGCAGCGTTCCCCTCCGCATGTGGCAAGACCAACTTCGCAATGATGGAGCCCACCATTGACGGCTGGAAGGCTGAGATGGTCGGCGACGACATCGCATGGATCGAGTTCGACGAGAACCACCAGGCACGCGTGGTCAACCCCGAGGCTGGCCTGTTCGGCGTGGCACCGGGCACCGGTTACTCCACCAACCCGAACGCTATGAAGGCTATCGCCAAGGGCAACACCATCTTCACCAACGTTGCACTGACCGACGACGGCTCCGTCTGGTGGGAGGGCAAGACCGACGAGGCTCCCGCACACCTGATTGACTGGACCGGTAAGGACTGGACCCCCGAGTCCGGCCGCCCGGCAGCTCACCCGAACTCCCGTTTCTGCACCCCCGCATCCCAGGTCGACATGCTCGCTCCCGAGTACTACGACCCCGAGGGTGTGCCGCTGAGCGCTATCGTTCTGGGTGGTCGCCGTAAGACCACCATCCCGCTGGTTTCCGAGTCCGAGAGCTGGGAGCAGGGCGTCTTCCGCGCAGTTACCCTCTCCTCCGAGACCACCGCGGCTGCTAAGGGTGCTGTCGGCGTGATTCGCCGCGACCCGATGGCAATGCTGCCCTTCATCGGCTACAACGCTGGTGACTACTTCAAGCACTGGCTGGACCTGGGCAAGAAGCACGGCACCGAGAACATGCCGAAGGTCTACTACGTCAACTGGTTCCGCCGCACCCCCGACGGTGGCTTCGCGTGGCCCGGCTTCGGCGAGAACTCTCGCGTTGTGAAGTGGATCTTCGACCGCCTCGACGGCAAGGCTGGCGGCCAGGAGACCTTCCTGGGCACCGTTCCCACCAAGGAAGACCTGGACCTGACCGGTCTGGAAATCTCCGAGGAAGAGCTGAAGGCTGCTCTGGCTGTCTCGAAGGAAGAATGGGCGGCTGAACTGCCCGGCATCGACGAGTGGCTCGAGAAGTTCGGCGACAAGCTGCCCGCTGAGGTTCGCGAACAGCGCGACGCTCTGGCGAAGGCTCTGGAGGACTAAGACACTCCAGCTAATACCTAAGGTTTAGCGCCTTGAAGGGGTGGAATCTCTCGGTGAGATTCCGCCCCTTCTTTCCGTTTGGGGGAAATTTGAATCCCTGTCAGTTGGGGGAGTGATAAATTTTCTTGCAAAGGCGTGAGTGTAAGGCTATGCAGTCCACTTGCTCTTGAGAAATACTTTAAGATCCTCGCCGGGATGGTTTGGTGCAGAAGTGGCTATCCATAATTTCTTGCCTCTCTTGCCGCCCCTATACAATTCCAATGTAAGATTTTTGAACGCGTCGAACCCGCCCGGGCTCACGCATCCGTTGCCGTCTCTGTGGAAGTTCTCTGTGGAAGTGACGGCGACACGAGAAGGATAGAAGGAGTATCCATGCGTTTGACAGCATTCTCGGATGTCTCGCTCCGCGTTCTGATGCTCCTGTCTGCTCTGGAGCCCGGTCAGAAGCTTTCCACTCAGAAGATCTCTGAGGGAGTGGACACCCCCTACAACCATGTGGCGAAGGCTGTGGCTTTCCTCGTGAACATGGGTTACCTGGATTCGACTCGCGGTCGCGCCGGTGGCGTTATGCTTTCCGATGCTGGTCGTTCTGCGACCGTCGGCACTGTTCTTCGCGCTACTGAGGGCGATATCCCCATGATTGAGTGCGAGGATGAGAACGGCCACTGCCCCCTCGATAAGTTCTGCCGCCTGCGCAATGTGCTGGCGAAGGCTCGTGAGGCGTTCTATGCTTCGGTGGACTCGGTTGTGATTAGCGAGTTGACTGCCGGTGCACGTCCCGTTGGCCCGGTATTTGTGGAGCTAGGCTTCGCGCCTCCGGAGAATGCGCTGCCTGCACGCTAAAGGAATACGTGGTACCTGTGGAGCTTTCCGGTGGGAGGCTCCATAGAGTTTTTAACACGAAGTTTAGGGTGTTTCTGCGGTTGGCGCGGGGGCTGCTGGGCGGTTCGCGCGGGGTTCTCTCGGCTTTCTTGCAGGGGGTTCTTGCAGGGTTTTCGAGGGGAGTGGGGAGTATTTTGCCGCTGCCTGCGTGACTGCTGGAACCTGCGTGAGTCCTAAATTTGTGCAGTAAATGCAGAATATTGCAAATTTGCTTTTCAAATGCAGAAAATGTGACCATATTCATTTTTGCACCACACTGCATACTTTCCATAGTAAATATATTTTCATTCCAGAATTTTTATGCAGACTTCGGGGCTAGTCACCCGGTGAACTCAAAAACAGTGCTGAAAATATATAGTGTGACGCGGGGCTCTCTCTTTGAGTCAAGCTGAACCATAAGTCTCACCTAGACCCCTCAACACCCCTCAGGGAGTGACCTGCACTCAGCGCAAACACCCCGCAAAATGCTACGGTAAGGGTGCTTTATAAACACTTCGTCACCAACTGAGCTGTCCGAGTGAACGCCCCAGCACCACACATATCAAGGGCATCATCACAACGACCAGGTGACCACACAGGAAGAAGGCAAGACATGCTCTCCGAGAAGTCCCGCCCCATCATTGAGGCAACGCTGCCCATCATTGCTGAGCGCATCAACGACATCACCCCCGACTTCTACCGTCGAATGTTCGCCGCTCGCCCCGACCTGATGGACGGCATGTTCTCCCGCTCCTCCCAGCTCGAAGGCACCCAGCCCAAGGCACTGGCAGGCTCCATCGCTGTGTTCGCTTCCTACATCGTCCAGAACCCGGACTCCTACCCCGACGAGGTCCTCTCCCGCGTTGCACACAAGCACGCATCCCTGGGCCTGAAGGAAGAAGAGTATCCCACCGTCTACAAGTACCTCTTCGAGGCAATCGCCGCTAACCTGGGCGACCTGGCTACCCCCGAAATCGTTGAGGCATGGACCGAGGTCTACTGGCTCATGGGCAACGCCCTCATCAAGCTGGAGAAGGGCCTGTACGCTTCCCAGGCAAACGACGTCATGTTCGCGCCCTTCAAGCTCGTTGACCGCAAGGAGACCGGCGAGAACGTTGTCGTGCTGACCTTCGAGCCTGCCGACGAAACCCCCATGACCGAGTCCAAGGGCGGCCAGTACATCTCCATCGTTGTTCCCGCACGCGACGGTCTGCGCCAGGCACGCCAGTACACCCTGCTGCCCAGCGAAAAGAACCAGCGCCGCATCGCTGTGAAGCTTGACCCCAACGGCGAGATGACCTCCATCCTGCACGAGCTGGAAGTCGGCGCAGTCGTCGAGCTTTCCAACCCCTACGGTGACCTGACCCTGGAAGGCTTCGGCGACCCCGAGGCACCGCTGTACCTCTTCTCCGCAGGTATCGGCACCACCCCCATGCTCAGCTTCCTCTCCGAGCTGGTTGAGAAGGGCTCTGAGCGCCCCGTGACCGTGGTCCACGCAGACCGCCGCCTGGACACCTGGCCCCTGCGCGAAGAGCTCGCCGAGCTCGTCGGCAAGCTGCCCAACGCACGCCTCGTATCCTTCATCGAGGGCGAGGGCGGCGACTTCACCGGCCGCGTCGATGTCTCCAAGCTGGACGTTCCCGCCAACGCTAACGTCTACCTCTGCGGCCCGCTGCCCTTCATGCAGGGCGTACGCTCCGCACTGGTTGAGGCAGGCGTTCCCGGCAAGAACATCAACTACGAAATCTTCGGCCCCGACCAGTGGATGCTCCACGACCAGGCACGCGAGGCGTAAAAACCCCGTAAGCCGGCTCGTCCGCTAGGTTTCTTAAACCCGGCTAGGTTCTTCCTCTGAGATAGGAGAACCTAGCCGGGTTTTTAGAACCCAAAATAAAAGATCCCGTCCCGCAGAAATAATCTGCGGGACGGGATCTTTAGCAGCTAGCTAGTGCTTAGCCCTGGCGAACCAGAGCCAGAACCTCGTCGCGGACGCGCTCCATAGTCGCAACATCCGGTGCCTCAAGGTTCAGGCGCAGGAAAGGCTCGGTGTTCGAGGGACGCAGGTTAACCCACCAACCCTCTTCGGTGTTGGTGAAGGTGGTGCCGTCGGAGTCCTCAACAACCACGGGAGCGTTAGCGTAGTGTGCACGCACGCGGTCCACAGCGGCAACCTTGTCTTCCAGCTCGGAGTTGATCTCACCGGAAGCAACGTACGGGGAGTACTTCGCGCTGATTTCGGAGAGAGGCTGATCGCTACCACCCAGAGCAGCCAGCACGTGCATTGCAGCGAGCATGCCGGTGTCTGCGTTGAAGAAGTCCTTGAAGTAGTAGTGAGCGGAGTGCTCGCCACCGAAAACGCCGTTCTCCTCAGCCATAACAGCCTTGATGAAGGAGTGGCCCACGCGGGTCTTCACTGCGCGGCCGCCCAGCTTCTCAACCAGCTCAGGAACAGCCTTCGAGGTGATCAGGTTGTAGATGATGACGGGCTCTTCGTTACCCTCTGCCTTCGCACGAGCAATCTCGCGCTCAGCAACCAGAGCGGTCACAGCGGAAGGAGTGACGGGCTCACCCTTCTCGTCGATGACGAAGCAACGGTCAGCGTCGCCGTCGAATGCCAGACCAATGTCAGCACCGTGCTCAACAACAGCCTTCTGCAGATCAACCAGGTTAGCCGGCTCCAGCGGGTTAGCCGGGTGGTTCGGGAAGGTACCGTCCAGCTCGAAGTACAGGGGAACGATTTCCAGGGGCAGGCCCGGCAGGATGGTGTCGCCCAGAACAGCGGGAGTGGTCATACCACCCATGCCGTTACCAGCGTCAACAACAACCTTCAGGGGGCGGATGGAAGACAGATCAACCAGCTTGCGCAGGTACTCTGCGTAAGGCTTGAGAATGTCCTTCTCAGAGACGGTGCCGACCTTCTCAACCGAAGGAATCTCGCCCGAATCCAGGTACTTCTGAGCCAAGTCGCGAATATCGAACAGACCGGACTCGGAAGACAGCGGAACAGCGCCAGCCTTAGCCATCTTCATGCCGTTGTACTCTGCGGGGTTGTGGCTAGCGGTGAAGGTAACACCGGCAGCGTTCTCAACGCCACATGCGAAGTACAGAACGTCAGTGGAGATCAGACCGATCTTCTCAACATTTGCACCGCGAGCGGTTGCACCCTGGGCGAATGCATCCATGAATTCGGGGGAGGAGGGACGCATGTCGCCACCGACCAGAATGGTCTGGCCCTCCAGGCCCAGAACGTCTACGAAAGCCGCGCCGGTAGCGCGAACAGTCTCTGCGGTAATGGTCTCGCCGACGATGCCACGCACGTCGTACGCTTTGAATGAGTCATGTAGATTAATAGTAGTCACGCCTTTTATTTTAGCGGTAAAGAAGTGCAACTAGCCTCTATAATGGGCAGGTAAAACCTTATAAATTCCGCTGAATGTATGGGTTTTTTATCACGTCACTTGCTTCAAACAACTCACGTCGAGAGGTATTTTCCCCCATGGGTGAGATTTTTCCCCTAAAAAACCAGATTCAGAATTATGCGTGGGGTTCCCGCGAAATTCTCGGACGCATGCGTGGCGTGCCCGTCCCCACCGAACAGCCCGAGGCTGAGGTGTGGGTTGGCGCGCATCCGGCTGCGCCCTCCCGTGCGACCGTTGACGGCACTGAGTCCCCGCTCAACGAGCTGATCCAGGCTGAGCCGTCCCGTTTCTTGCGCCCGGACCGTACCTCTGACTGGTTCCCCTTCCTCTTTAAGATCCTTGCGATTGACGCCCCCCTGTCGATTCAGGTGCACCCCACCCCCGAGCAGGCTATTGCCGGCTTCGAGGATGAGCAGGCACGCGGCATCGCGATTGATGCGCCGCACCGCAACTACAAGGACCGCTACTCCAAGCCTGAAACCGTCATCGCCCTGACCCAGATGCGCGTGCTCACCGGTGTGCGCACCTCCGAGCAGCTGGCAGAGCTTGCCGAGGCGTTCAAGGCCGACTGGCTGGCAGAGCGTGTGGAGCTCACCCCCAAGCAGCTGCTGACCGAGATTATCCGCATGCCCGAAGAGACCGCCACCGCGGCTGTTGAGCAGCTTGTCGAGGCGGCAGCGCAGCTGACCCGCTCCGACAACGCACTCATCGCTGACGCAGCTGAGCTCGTGCAGATTGTTGCTGGTAAGTACCCCGGTGACCGCGGTCTGCTCGTCGCCTTCGTCATGAACTTGGTTCACCTGGCACCGGGCGAATCTGCCTTCACCCCCGACGGTCAGGTGCACGCCTACGTCTCCGGTACCGCTATTGAGCTGATGAACCCCTCCGATAACGTGATGCGCGCGGGCCTGACCGCAAAGCACATCGACACCGAGGAGCTCATCAAGGTTCTCGGCGAAAGCCAGGACGCACCCGTTATTCAGCGCCCCACCCCCGAGAACGCGCCCGTGGGCACCTACGCCATGTGGGACGAGCGCATGAGCGTGACCCGCATCCGCGTTGAAGAGGGCAAGCCGCAGGAATACACCTTCGAGGGCATTAGCGCCGCGCTGAGCGTATCCGGCAAAATTACTATTCACGCAGCAGACGGCAACGGTACCGAAGAGTTCGTGCTGGGCGCCACCGAGTCGGTACTGCACGTGGGTGAGCCCTCCGAGGCAACCCTGAGCGGTAGCGGTGAGCTGTACATCGCTTCTTATGTTTAGGAAATAATCCTCGATAACTAAAACTTCTAGACAGTTATAACTAGCCAGTTATAAGGAGTGTCGAAAGATACTTCAAGACTGGCACATAATAAAGAATCCACGTTCTTCCCTATATCTATTCAGGTCGGGGGAGGCGTGGATTTTTTATGCCCCGAATAGGGGAGGCAGGGGATATTTTGTGCCTACCCTGCACAGTGTGTTCTGGGTAACCTATAATTGGTCTTATAAATATGCGTATACCTGTGCCTTTATGCACCTCTTCCTCAGGTACGCAGCCCCAAACAACTAGGAGAACACCGTGAAGATCATCCTCACCGTCACAGGCATCGACCACGAAGGCATCATCGCCGCCGTGACCGCAACCCTCGCCGAGCGCAAGGTCAACGTCCTCGACGTCTCCCAGACCATCATGGGCGAATTCTTCACCATGATCATGCACTGCTCCTTCGACGAAGAGCAGCAGAACCTCATCGACCTGCAGGAAGCCATGGTTGGTGTCGAGCACGAACAGAAGGTCCAGATTCGCATCCAGGCAGAATCCATCTTCAAGGCAATGCACACCATCTAAGGCTCCACTTATGCGCAACGCCAACATTCTAGAAACCATCCGAATGATCGAGGAGCAGAAGCTCGACATTCGCACCGTCACCATGGGTATCTCCCTGCTCGACTGCGCCGACTCTGACGGTGAGGTAGCCCGCCGCAAAATCTACGACAAGATCACCAGCCGCGCCGCAAACCTCGTCAGCGTCTGCGAAGGTATCGAAGCTGAGCTCGGCATCCCGATTGTCAACAAGCGCATCGCCGTCACCCCCATCGCGCTGGTGGCAGGCGCCTCCAACGATGAGGACTACGTGGAGTTCGCCCGCACCCTCGACGCAGCTGCTAAGGCAGTCGGCGTGAACTTCGTCGGTGGCTTCAGCGCTCTCGTCGACAAGGGCATGACCCCCGCCGATGAAAAGCTGATTCGCTCCATTCCGCGAGCGCTCGCAGAAACCGACGTGGTCTGCTCCTCCGTAGACATCGGATCCTCCCGCGCCGGCATCAACATGAGCGCCGTCAAACTCATGGGCGAAACCATCCGCGCCACCGCAGACCTGACCGCGGACGCACACGGCTTCGGCTGCGCCAAGCTTGTCGTCTTCGCGAACGCCGTCAGCGACAACCCCTTCATGGCGGGCGCATTCCATGGCGTGCAGGAGGCAGACACCACTATCTCCGTAGGCGTCTCCGGCCCCGGCGTGGTACACCGCGCCCTGCAGAAGGTCCGCGGCGAATCCTTCGACACCTGCGCCGAAGAAATCAAGAAGGCAGCCTTCAAGATTACCCGCGTCGGTCAGCTGGTCGGTACCCTCGCCTCCGAGCGTCTGGGCGTACCCTTCAACATTATTGACCTCTCCCTGGCACCCACCGCAGAGATTGGCGACTCGGTCGCGCACATCCTCGAAGAGATGGGTCTGGAAACCGTCGGTACCCACGGCACCGTTGCGGCACTTGCGCTGCTCAACGATGCGGTGAAGAAGGGCGGCCTCATGGCGTGCTCGAACGTCGGTGGCCTCTCCGGTTCCTTCATTCCGATCTCTGAGGACATCGGCATGATTGAATCCGCAGCCGCCGGACACATCACCCTGGACAAGCTCGAAGCGATGACTGCCATCTGCTCCGTCGGTCTGGACATGGTCGCGGTTCCCGGCGACACCCCCGCCGCCACCCTCGCCGCAATGATTGCCGACGAGGCGGCAATCGGCGTGATGAACCACAAGACCACCGCGGTTCGCGTCATCCCGGCGGTCGGCCTGGGCGTAGGCGACACGGTCGAATTTGGTGGCCTGCTCGGTCGCGCACCCGTCATGCCCACCCACACCCCCAGCGCGGAGGCGTTCATCGCCCGCTGCGGTCGTATTCCGTCGCCGGTTCACGGTTTCCGCAACTAAGTTTGATTCCGTAACTAAGCTCGAATCTGCAACTAAACTCTAGGGGCACTGAGAACCAACAGAAAAAGGGGAGGCACCGAAGATCATCTCTTCGGTGCCTCCCCTTTTTACGCTGTATGAGCTACCAAGAAGCTACTGATACACGAAACGGCTCATCAACGCCTCAAGCGCCAAACGCGCATTCGCGTTCGTCCGCAGACGACGCAGAGTCAGCTCGACCGCCTGCACATCCTCCAGCAGCTGCTGGGCGGAACGGCGGGTGCAGAACGCCTCCAGAGGCTCACGCAAATGCTCATTGACTAGCGGAGCCTGCGCCGACAGAGCCACCGTCAGCGCATCACGCAGAACCGTCTGAACCTGCGCCACGGAACGCAACAGCGTATCGGAGGAAACGCGCTTAGCGCGGCGCTTCTGTTGCTCCTCCAGACGGCGAACCTGCGCTCGCAAGGACGGAGAAACACGCTCACCCTCGCGAATACCCAGCAGTGCCAGAAGCTCCTGGCGTTCCTGCTCATCCTTGAGAGCGGAGACAGCCTGTGCGTCCTGGTTGGCAAGGTCGGTGAGCTTCTCAGCTGCGTTGAAAGCCGAAGAAATAGAACGAACATTCAGAATCAGGGAGGTAATCAACTCCCGACGAGCCATCGCCCGCTCATCGGTCGCCAAACGGTACCCCTCCTGCGCATCGCCCAGAGCCAGACGCGCCGCACGTTGCGCCAAAGGATCAGCCACACCGTGCGCCAGTAGATACTCGTGCACCTGCGCATCGGTAGGAACCGGCAACTGCACCGGACGGCACCGCGAACGAATCGTCACCAGCACATCGGTGGGGGAGGGCGCCGTCAACAACCAAATCGTATGTGGCGGCGGCTCCTCAATCGCCTTCAACAACACATTGGAGGTACGCTCCGGCATGCGCTCGGTGTCCTCGACCAGAATCACGCGCCAGCGACCTACGGTCGGGCGGTCCTGAGCCTTCATGACCAGCTCGCGCGCCTCATCAATGCTGATGTGCGTCGCCTCGGTACTAAAGTGCGTAAAATCTGCGTGCGAACCGTTCATGACGGTCACGCAGCCCTTGCACTGGCCGCAGCCGCGGTTCTGAGGGTCGGGCTGATCGCACAGCAGGGCGGCGGCGAAAACCTTTGCCGCCTCACGGTGAGGCGCACCGGTCGCACCCGTGAAAAGCCAAGCGTGCGTGGGGCGGGCGGCGGCGGCATCCGTGTGTAGTTGCTGGAGCTTATCGGCGGGAATCAGCAGGGTATCCCAGAGGCTCATGAGTCCTCCTTACCGGTGCGGACCAGCTCGCGAGCGGCAAGTAGAGGCTCAATCACCTCGAGCACGCGCGCGTGTACCTGCTCAATCGTTCCCACACCATCAATGATGCGGTGCGAACCGTTAGCGTCCTCGCGGGCGATTTGCTCGAACGCACCGTGAATGCGGGCCTTGAACGCGGCGCCTTCAGCCTCAATACGGTCGACGGTGCCGCGCTGATCCATGCGCTCCTGCTCGGCGCTCAACGGCACACTCAGCAGTAGGGTCGCGTCGGGTACCAGATCGGCGGTAGCCCAGCGGCTCAAATCGACGATGGTTTCAATACCCAGATCGCGGCCAACACCCTGGTACGCGGCGGAAGAATCAATATAGCGGTCACTGAGCACGATGGCGCCCTCAGCGAGCGCCGGGCGAATCAGCTGGGAGGCGTGAGCCGCGCGGGATGCCGCGAAAATCAGCGCCTCGGTGCGGTCGTCAATGGTACCCTGACCCGCTTCAAGGACGAGGGCACGCAGCTTTTCGCCAATCTCGGTGCCGCCGGGTTCGCGGGTGGTGATGACGCGGTATCCGCGGGTGCTGAGTGCTTCATTCAGTAGGGAGAGCTGGGTGGTTTTGCCGGCACCGTCGCCTCCTTCGACCACGATAAAAAGCCCGCGGCGACCGGTCGGGTCGGCGGGAAGATTCTGTGCATCGGGGGTGTAGCTGAGAGTATCCATCACCTTTAAGGGTACCGGGTCTCTTAGCTGCACCGGTGCGGTTTTGGTGATACCTCCGCGTGGGATTGAGCGCGTATCAAGGTAAAAAACATGTAAATCCTGCGTATCGTCACCCGTGCGGGCGTGCGTTCTGGGCGCGGGTGTGCCAGGCTTAAAGACATGAGTGCAGATAACCACGACATGAATTACTCCGCAGAGACCTTCGTCGTCTCTGGCGGTCGCCCGGCACACGAGCATGACGCGCCGGTGAACCCTCCGATCGTTCTTTCTTCTACCTACCGCGGTGTGGATGCCGTCAATATTGAGCAGGACCGTGTGTACGCCCGCTTCTCGAACCCCACCTGGGAGGGCATGGAAGAGGTTGTGGCGAAGCTGGAGAACGCTACCCAGCCCGGTCTGCTGTTCCCCTCCGGTATGGCTGCTGTCGCTGCTGTGATCGACCTGGTGCCGGTTGGTTCCATTGTTCTGATTCCGAAGCACGCATACATGGCGTCGGTGACCCTGTGCAAGGATTTGGAGCGCCGCGGCATCATTGAGCTTGTTCGCGTGGACATTGAAGACACCGAGAGCGTTATCGCCGCTATGGAGGATGCCGCATCCCGCACCGGCGTGACCCCGGAGAACGTGAACTACTCGGCACCGAAGGTCCTGGCGTGGCTGGAAAGCCCCACGAACCCGATGCTTGAGGTCGCTGACCTGCCTGCCCTGCTTTCTGCTGCTCGCCGCCTGGGCATTGTGACCGCGGTGGATAACACCTTCGCAACCCCGATTCTGCAGCGTCCCCTGGATTTGGGTGCTGACGTGGTGGTTCACTCCGCTACGAAGTTCCTCGCGGGCCACTCTGATGTTCTGCTGGGCATGACCCTCACCTCGAATGAGGAACTGTACAAGGCGATGCTGCACCACCGCATCACCAACGGCGCAATCCCCGGCCCCGTGGAGGCATGGCTTGGTCTGCGCGGCCTGCGCACCCTGGCGCTGCGCGTGGAACGTGCTGTGCAGAACGCACAGGTGCTGGCGGAGCGTCTGAGCGAGCACCCCTTCGTGACTGAGGTGCGTTACCCGGGTCTGGAGAGCGACCGCGGTCATGAGGTTGCGAAGAAGCAGATGGACGGTTTCGGTGCGATTTTGTGCGTCACCCTGGATACCGATGCGGCTGGTGCCCGTAACGTCGTGGAGGCGTTGAAGCTGTGGACCCCGGCAACCTCTCTGGGCGGCGTGGAGTCTCTCGTGGAGCGTCGTCGTCGCCACGGTAACGAGCCGGATTCGATTCCCGAATCCCTGCTGCGTCTGTCGGTAGGTATTGAGAACGTCGATGACCTTTACAATGACTTGGTTGAGGCCTTTAATGCTGTCCGCTAGGCACTTTGCTAGGGTTGTCTAGAGAAGCTGCTGATTCTAAGGAATACTATGTCTCCTATTCTGTTGGTCATCTATGTGACCACTCTTATCGATGTGCTACTGGCTGTTGCCGGCGCTGTGGTTGGTGTGCTGGCTTTTGTTCGTGCGTGGTCGTCTCCGGCTAATGCTTACGATTTTGCTGGTAAGCGCCCGAAGAATACGTGGCTGGCTCTGACCGGTGGTTCTGCTGCTGTGTCGCTGTTTAGCGTTTTTGCTGCGGTGACTGGTGGCGGTAATAGCGTGCTGATTCTTCAGCTGATTGCTGCTGTGATTAGCTGTGTGTTCTTGGCTGGTGTGTGGCCTTCGGTGGGTCGCCGCCGTTTCTAGCGTTAGCTTGTGCGCTCGCTTTGAGTGATGCAGTGTGAGGCCTCGCGTGCCCTCTGGCTGGTTTGTCCCGGTCGGATGGTGTGCGGGGCTTTTCCCTTTTCTGGCGGGGTTTTTGAGCCTTTCGTTCTGGTAGAAAAGACCCTTATAAATTTTTGGGAGAATGCATATTTTCTAGGCTCTAAGGCATGACAAACCGGCAGGTAAATGAAAAAATAGAGGTATGACTTACAAACTAGTACTCCTGCGCCACGGCCAGTCCGAGTGGAACGAGAAGAACCTGTTCACCGGCTGGGTGGACGTTAACCTGACCGATAAGGGCCGCGCTGAGGCTAAGCGCGGCGGCGAGCTGCTGGCAGAGCGCAACATCCTCCCCGATGTTGTTCACACCTCCCTGCAGCGTCGCGCAATCAACACCGCAAACCTTGCACTGGATGCAGCAGACCGTCTGTGGATTCCCGTCAAGCGCACCTGGCGCCTGAACGAGCGTCACTACGGTGCTCTGCAGGGTAAGAACAAGTCCGAGATCCGCGAGGAATACGGCGACGAGAAGTTCATGACTTGGCGTCGTTCCTACGACGTTCCGCCGCCCCCGCTGGATGACAACGACCCCTACTCGCAGGCACACGACCCCCGCTACGCGGATGTTGAGAACGCTCCTCGCACCGAGTGCCTGAAGGACGTTCTGGGCCGTATGCTTCCCTACTGGGAGTCGGACATCAAGCCCGATCTCGCAGCAGGCAAGACCGTTCTGGTTGCTGCACACGGTAACTCCCTGCGTTCGCTGGTCAAGCACCTCGAGGGTATCTCCGATGAGGACATTGCTGGCCTGAACATCCCCACCGGTATTCCGCTGTACTACGAGCTGGATGAGAACTTCCAGCCCGTCAAGCCCGGCGAGTACCTGGACCCCGAGGCTGCTAAGGACGCTATTGCTGCCGTAGCAAACCAGGGTAAGTAATACCTCCGGCAGGATTTCCCCTGTCATTGTGATGAGCCGTCCACCGTTGAGGTGGGCGGCTCATTGCGTTCTCAGCAGGGTTTCTGTACGGGGAGCCTGCCTGAGAAGACGGGTGCTCGCTCAAGTGCTGGGTATCGGCCACATTTATACTTATGGGGTACCCGAATGGAAGGGAAGTACATGGATGCCGGTCTGATCGCCTTTATTGCGGGCATGATAGGTCTGCTGGTGGGCGTCCTGAGCATGAATGCGGTGGCGCGTAGTGAGCGGGAGCAGGAGCGTAGTTTGGTGTCGGCGCCGGCGCTGCGTGATGGTGCCGCTCAGGTACTTGCTGTGATTGGTCGCGCCTACCTGGTGATTGATGAGGTGGGCGGCGTGGTTCAGGCTTCTCCGGGTGCGTATGCGATGGGTTTGGTGCGTGGTCATACTGTGGCGTCTGATGAGTTGGCGGATATGATTCGCATGGTGCGTCATCGCGGTATTTTTGCGGAGCGTACTTTTGAAATTGACCGCGGTGAGGGTGAGGCGCTGGTGCTGGACGTTCGCGTGGCTTCTTTGGGTGACGAGTACATTCTGGTGCTCGCGGATGACCGCACTGAGATTTCTCGTGTGCAGCGTATGCGTAATGATTTTGTGGCGAATGTGTCGCATGAGTTAAAGACTCCGGTGGGTGCGGTGAGTCTGCTTGCGGAGGCTATTGAACAGGCGAGTGATGACCCGGAGGCTATCGAGTATTTTGTGGGTCGTCTACATAAGGAGACTCGCCGCCTCTCTGCGCTGGTGCGTGACATTATTGAGCTTTCGCGTTTGCAGTCGACCGACGTGATTGCGCGTGGTGGTCCGGTGTCGGTGCCTTCTTTGGTGGCTGATGCGGTGGACCGTTCGCATATTGTGGCGGAGGAGAAGGACATTCAGATTTCTACCCGCATCGAGGAGGTCCCCGAGGTGTACGGTGACGCCGAGCTGCTCGGTATTGCTGTGCAGAACCTGGTGGAGAACGCGGTGCGTTATTCGCCGGAGCATACGAAGGTGGATATTTGGGTGCATCGTGTGGCTGATCAGCTGCTGGTTGAGGTTGCTGATCAGGGCGTGGGTATCCCGGAGGACGAGCAGAAGCGTATTTTTGAGCGTTTTTACCGGGTTGATCCGGCTCGTTCGCGTCAGACGGGCGGCACTGGTTTGGGCTTGAGCATTGTGAAGCATGTGATGACTCAGCACGGTGGTAGCGTGACGGTTCGGTCGATGCCGCAGGAGGGCTCGACGTTTACGTTGGCGTTGCCGCTGAATGAGCCTCCGGCCGCAGTGTAGTGTTAGCGGTATAGGTTTTATGGAATCGAAGGAAGTTATTGATGTCTAAAATTCTGATTGTTGAGGACGAAGAGGCCCTCTCGGATCCCCTTGCGTTTTTGCTGGGTCGTGAGGGTTTCCAGACGATTGTTGTGGACAACGGTCTGGATGCTCTGCCGGTGTTTGACCGCGAGGGCGCGGATTTGGTGCTGCTGGATGTGATGCTTCCGGGCATGTCCGGTATGGAGGTGTGCCGTAAGCTGCGTGAGGTGTCTTCGGTCCCGATTATCATGCTGACCGCTAAGGATTCTGAGCTGGATAAGGTGCTCGGTCTGGAACTGGGCGCTGATGACTATGTGACGAAGCCGTATTCTGCGCGTGAGCTGATTGCTCGTATCCGCGCGGTGTTGCGTCGTCGTTCGGCGGAGACTGATTCTGCTACTGAGTCGGTGTTGCAGGGCGGCCCGGTGCGTATGGACATTGACCGCCATGTGGTGACGGTTAATGGTGAAGAGATTTCTATGCCGCTGAAGGAGTTTGAGCTCCTGGAGATTCTTCTGCGCAATGTGGGTCGTGTGATGACTCGTGGCCAGCTGATTGAGCGCGTGTGGGGGGCCGACTATGTGGGTGATACGAAGACCCTGGATGTGCATATTAAGCGTCTGCGTTCGAAGATTGAGCCGGATTCTTCTGCCCCGCAGTATGTGGTGACGGTTCGCGGCTTGGGCTATAAGTTCGAGGCGTAGGCGGGCTTGAGACTGATGAGTTCTGCTTCTGCGGCGAATACTGCTGTGATTGTTCTGGCGGCTGGTTCGGGTACTCGCTTGGGCGAGCCGATCCCGAAGGCTGCTGTGCGTGTGCATGGTCGTACTTTGCTGGATTATGCGTTGGAGGGTGCGCTCGCTTCGGGTGTTGCTGAGCATGTGGTGGTGACTGTTCCTGCTGACTGTTCGGCGAGTTGCCCGGAGCTTTTGGAGGATGCCCGCCGTGCCGGTGCGTTGATTACTGCCGGTGGTGATACTCGTACTGCTTCGGTGGTTGCGGCGTTGGATGCTCTGAAGGATGCGCAGGTTCCGGTGGATTATGTGCTGATTCATGATTGTGCTCGTGCGTTTACTCCGCCGCAGGTGTATCACCGTGTGCTTGAGGGTTTGGGTTCTGCGAGCCCGCAGGGTGTTGTGCGTGCGGTGATTCCTGTGTTGCCGGTGGTGGATACGGTGAAGACTGTGGATTCTGCTGGTTTGGTGACGGGTACTCCTTCGCGTGCGCAGATGCGTGCGGTGCAGACTCCTCAGGGTTTTGAGGTAGCTACTCTGTTGGCGGCGCATGAGCGTAGCCGTTCCCTGCCTGCTGAGGAGGCTGAGCTGCTTACTGATGATGCGATGGCGATGGAGGCGGCGGGTGAGCCGGTGTTGACGGTTGCCGGTGCTGCGGATGCGTTTAAGGTGACGACTCCGATGGATTTGCGGGTTGCTCGCGCGCTGTTTGGTGATTCTGCTACCTAACCTTGCCGCCTAATGCCTCTTTTGCCGAGGCATTGCTGCTGAGAAGATGTTTGATCGATTGAAGGGTCCTGTGATGACTGTTATTCCTCGTGTTGGTACCGGTGTTGATGTCCACGCTTTTGGCGAAGAGGGCACTCCCCTGTATATTGCTGGTCTGCATTGGCCGGGTGAGCGTGGTTTGAGCGGCCATTCTGATGGTGATGTGGTGGCTCATGCTGCCGCGGATGCTCTTTTTGCCGCCTCCGGCACGGGGGATTTGGGCTCTAATTTTGGTGTGGACCGCCCGGATATGAAGGGCGCTTCGGGTGTTCGTATTCTTTCTGAGGCTGCGGCGATTGTGCGTGCTGCTGGTTTTGAGATTGGTAATGTGAGCGTTCAGCTGGTGGGTAACCGCCCGAAGTTCTCCCCGCGCCGTGATGAGGCGAACCGTGTGCTGAGCGAGGCGGCGGGTGCTCCGGTGACGGTGATTGCGACGACTACTGACGGTCTGGGTTTGACGGGCCGCGGCGAGGGTGTGGCTGCTATTGCGACGGCGCTGGTGTATCCGCGTTCGTAGGTGTTTGGCTGCTTCGAGCCATTCTGTAACCTATCGCTGATTTACCGCCCCGGCGTCTGAACCGACCCCGTAGAATGAGAGTGTGACTATGCGTTTTTATGATTCAGCTTCCGCGACTATTCGCGAGTTTGAGCCCGTCGTGCCCGGTGAGGCGCGTATCTATTATTGTGGTGCTACGGTGCAGGGTGAACCGCATCTGGGCCACATCCGTTCGGCGTTGGTTTTTGACCAGTTGAGCCGTTGGATGCGTTACCGTGGTTTGAAGGTGACGACGGTCCGCAATGTCACTGATATTGATGACAAGATTTTGGCGAAGTCTGCTGATTCTATGGAGCCCGGTTTTGAGGGTGAGTTCCCAAATGAGCAGTGGTGGGCGCTCGCGTATCGTTTTGAGAAGGTTTTTGCTCAGGCGTATGCGGCGTTGGGTATTGATCCGCCGACGTATGAGCCGCGCGCGACCGGTCATATTCCGGAGATGTTTGCTCTGATTCAGCGTCTGATTGATCGTGGCCACGCGTATCCTGCACTGGATGATTCTGGTGACGTGTATTTTGATGTGCGTTCGTGGGATAAGTATGGTGCGCTGACGAATCAGAGCGTTGAGGATATGCAGGATTCTGCGGATGCTGATCCGCGCGGTAAGCGTGACCCTCGCGATTTTGCCCTGTGGAAGGGCTATAAGGAGGGTGAGCCGCTGACTGCTTCGTGGGAGTCTCCGTGGGGTCGCGGCCGTCCGGGCTGGCACCTGGAGTGCTCGGCGATGGCTGGTAAGTATTTGGGTTCGCGTTTCGATATTCACGGTGGCGGTTTGGATTTGCGTTTCCCGCACCATGAGAATGAGCTGGCGCAGTCGACTGCAGCTGGCGATGATTTCGCGAATTTCTGGATGCATAACGGCATGGTCACCTATGAGGGTGAGAAGATGTCGAAGTCTATCGGTAATACGATTTCGCCGGCGCAGATGCTGCAGATGGCCCGTCCGCTGGTGGTTCGTTATTACCTGGGTAGTGCGCATTATCGTTCGATTCTTGATTACCGTCCGTCGTCTTTGCAGGAGGCGGCAACCGCTATTGAGCGTGTTGAGGCGTTCCTTGCCGCTACTCAGGATGTGCTGAAGCCGGGTCGTGAGGTTCCGGAGGCTTTCGCTGAGGCTATGGATGATGACGTGAATATTCCGCGTGCTCTCGCGGTTCTGCATGAGCAGACTCGTGCGGGTAATGCGGCGCTTGCTGCTGGTGAGGATGCTTCGGAGGCGGCGAATGCTGTGATGGCTATGGCTGAGGTTCTGGGCTTGGCGCAGTTGATGAGCTTTAACGCTGAGGGCACTTCGGGTGCTGAGCATGAGGCTCTGGATGCGCTGATTCAGGCTGTGTTGGCGGAGCGTGCTGATGCTCGTGCTCAGAAGGATTGGGCGAAGGCTGATGCGATGCGTGATCTGTTGGCGTCTGCTGGTGTGCAGGTGAAGGATGGCGCGAATGGTTCGAGCTGGAGCGTTGGCTAGAGGGTGATGTGCCCCGCGTTTGTGCGTAAGGCTTAGGTCGCGCGGGTTTCTCTCGCGTAGACTCGTATTCATTACTTTGACGAAGGAAGAGAAGAATGGCTAAGGCAGGTTCGCGCCCGGGCGCTACCAGCAAGAAGAAGGGTGCTACTAAGGGCACTGGTGGTCACGGCCGTAAGGCGCTTGAGGGTAAAGGCCCTACTCCGAAGGCTGAGGACCGCGTTTATCACAAGGCGTATAAGATGAAGCGCGCGGCTGAGCGTCGTGCTGCTACCGGTACGAACCGTAAGTTCCAGACTCGTCTGGGCGGTAAGCGTGCTAGCGATGAGCTGGTGACTGGTCGTAATGCGGTGCTTGAGGCTCTGCGTACTGAGATTCCCTCGAAGCACTTGTACATCATGAGCCGTGTTGAGGTTGATGACCGCGTTCGCGAGATCATGACTATTGCGAATAAGCGCAATATTCCGATGCTGGAGATTCCGCGTAGCGAGCTGGATCGTTTGACTGATGGTTCTGTGCATCAGGGTGTTGCGATGCAGATTCCTCCGTACAAGTATCCGGACGCTACTGACCTGGTGCTGGATACTATGGAGCGTTGGCACTCGGGTAAGCTGTCGACTCCGCCGCTGTTTGTTGCTTTGGACGGTATTACTGATCCGCGTAACTTGGGTGCGATTATTCGTAGCGTGTCCGCGTTTAGCGGTGATGGCGTGATTATTCCTGAGCGTCGTTCGGCTGCTGTGACTGCTGGTGCGTGGAAGACTAGTGCTGGTGCGGCTGCTCGTATTCCTGTTGCGATGGCGACTAATCTGACTCGCGTGATTCAGCAGGCTAAGGAGCAGGGTATTTTCGTGATTGGTCTGGATGGCGGCGGCGATATTGAGTTGCCGGCTCTGGAGCTTGCGAATGAGCCGCTGTGCGTGGTGGTTGGTTCTGAGGGTAAGGGTTTGTCCCGCCTGGTGACTGAGAACTGCGATCAGATTGTGTCGATTCCGATTGATTCTGCGATGGAGTCTTTGAACGCGGCGATGGCTGTGGGTATTACTCTGTACGATGTTTCTCGTCGTCGCGCTTCCGCGAACTAAAGTTTTGAAGCTTGCGAGCTACGGGCTGTAGCTCTGTAGCTTGAACCCTATAGCTTGAACAAGGAGGGCGCCCCGTGAGGGGGTGCCCTCCTTTTCTGTGCTCTCCCCATATATAGGTGCTCATATATAGGGAGACTACAGAACTGGGAGGTACAGAACGGGGAAGTGCAGCGGTACAGATATGCGGGATACAGAGATGGGGGAGGGGGCGGAGCCCCTCTTCCCATCTTTTCTTCCCGTCTTCTCTTCTTATCTTCTTGATGCTGAGAGGCTTTTCTGCCCTTCTATATGGGCTCTTCAGGGAGCTTCTGCAGGTTTTTCGGGGTCTTTTGAAGGTTTTTAAACTTTTTTCAAAGAGCTTTTGAGGAGCTTATCCTGTGCTGACTAGGCGGTTTGGTGTCTGTGAGGGTGTTTGAGACCCTTTCAAGGCCCCACTTGTGGTCTACTTCACCCTATTTCGGGTTGCAGGGGCGTTTGGGGGTCTGTATAGTTGTATGAGTCGCCGCGGCGAGGAGGAAAAAACGAAGAGTTTTCTTCGGTGTTTCTCCTAGTCAGAAGCGGTTTGACTGTCTTTCAATTGTATAGTGTTTTGGTTTCTTGCTTAGAAGATTCTTGGTCATCTGAATGGTGATGTTGGAGGAGTTTAGGAAAGAAACTTTGTGGTGCGAATCACGGAAAACGGATTTGCATGACATACAAAACGCTGGTATAGTTGATTGAGTTGCCGCGG